>CACXGH010000211.1 GCA_902767175.1 uncultured Ruminococcus sp. | reverse complement strand
TGTCCGGTGGACACCTCTGCCGAAGGCAGAAGCACCGACCGAGCCGGCAGGCGAGACTCGGGGGACATCGACGCTTGTTATAATTGCGGCAAGCTCCCGCTCCGGACGTATCCGCCGGACACACGCACAATTCAGGGTTTGAGTACAAATATCTTACCTGTCTTTGTCAATAAAAAATTCTCTTATTCTTTCGACTGATTCCATTACCTTTTCATAGCCGAACGTCTTTTCGTATCTGTAGAATGAATAGAAAACACCCATCAGCTGATATGTCATCATGACATTTGCGTAAACGTCATCACGAAGCTCGGGAAATCTGCCGAAGATAAGCTCCTTTATCCCGGCTTCAAGGCTTTCCGTCAGGTGTGAAAACTGTGAGCCTGAAAATAGTATGTCTATCATTCCTCTGTGTGCATAAAATGACTCTATCAGCTTACGGTTTGCAGTCCTGTAATTATAGACAAGCTCCTCAGGGTCGGTAATTCCCCGTACAATGTCCTGTACGACCTCATGCTGCAGAGATTCCGACAGATCGTATATATCACGGTAGTGCAGATAAAACGTTGCTTTGCTTATTTCTGCCCGTTCACACAGTTCCTTTACAGTAATTTTCTCAAGCTCCTTGCGTGAGCGAAGCTCTATAAATGAGTTGTGTATGCTTCTTTTTGTTTTTTTCTCTCTCAGATCCATAATATACTCCTTGTCGATATTTTAATATAGTCAATTATTTTACTATAGCCTAAGATTGTAAATTGCTTTTCAGGCTGAATATGATATAGTTATTATAGTACGATATCAGACGACAGTCAAATAAAAATTTCTGAGGGAGGACATCATTATGGATTTCTACGGCTTTTACACAGGACAGATTTTTGATGCTTACGAGTGGCTGGGTGCTCATTACACGCCCGAAGCAACAGTGTTCCGTACATTCGCACCCTCTGCCCATAAGGCGGAGCTTGTTCTTGAGGATAAAGTCATTCCTATGCAGAAGGTGTATAACGGTCAGTTCTATGAGGCTGAGGTAAAGGAGCTTCCTTTGGGAACAAAATATGAATACAGAATTTACTCAAACGGCGGTTATACTGACCATTGCGACCCCTACGGCTATTCAATGGAGCTTCGCCCCGACCACAGATCCATTCTGACAGATAATTCTTCATATACTTTCACCGATAAGGATTGGATGAAGAAAAGAAGCGATATGAAAAACAAGCCCCTCAATATTTACGAAATGCATACAGGCTCTTTCAAAAAGCCTTCCGACAGGGCTGATGATTGGTATACATATGAGGAGCTTGCAGATGTGCTGATACCTTATCTTAAGGAATGCAGTTATAATTATGTGGAGTTTCTGCCTCTGAGCGAGTACCCATGTGATGAAAGCTGGGGATATCAGACAACAGGCTATTTCTCTCCGACAAGCCGTTACGGTACCCCCGAACAGCTCAAAAAACTAATTGATAAGCTCCATAATAACGGCATAGGCGCAATTCTTGACTTTGTACCCGTTCATTTTGCAGTCGACAGTTACGGTCTTTGCAAATATGACGGAACAGCACTCTATGAGTATCCTCATCAGGACGTCGGAGTCAGCGAATGGGGAAGCTGCAACTTCATGCACTCAAGAGGAGAAGTAAAAACCTTCCTTCAGTCGGCAGCTAACTTCTGGCTTAAGGAATTCCACTTTGACGGTCTGAGAATGGACGCTATCAGCAGAATTATCTTCTGGCAGGGTGACGAAAGAAGAGGTGTCAACAGCAACGCACTTGATTTCGTCAAGAATATGAACAAGAACCTCAAGGAAATGAATAATGGCTGTATGCTCATAGCAGAAGACAGCACGAGTTTCAAGGGCATAACAAAGGAATGTGACAAGGGCGGTATCGGCTTTGACTACAAATGGGATCTCGGCTGGATGAACGACACGCTGTACTTCTTCAATCTTCCGCCTGAGAAAAGAACTGAGAATTATCATAAGCTCACCTTTTCGATGATGTACTTCGGTGATGAGAATTATCTTCTTCCGCTCTCTCATGACGAGGTAGTACACGGCAAGGGTACTATCGTCAATAAAATGTACGGAACTGACGAACAGAAAATGCAGCAGGCAAGAGCGCTTTATCTCTATATGATGATGCACCCGGGAAAGAAGCTCAACTTTATGGGAAATGAGCTTGCACAGAAGCGTGAATGGGACGAAAAAAGAGGACAGGATTTCATGCTCCTTAACGAGCCTGCACACAGGGATTTCCACGAATATATGAAAAAGCTGAACGAGCTTTATCTTACACATACGGCATTCTTTGAGGAGGATTATGATAATCACGGCTTTGAATGGGCAGACTGTGCGCAGGAGCAGAGGCTTATATACGCAATTATCCGCCGCAGCAAAAAGGAGACGCTGCTCTCTGTATTCAACCTCGGAGACCGGGAGCAGAAGGGCTATTCCGTAAAGCTGAGTGACACTTCCTCAGTACAGCCTGTTTTTGCAACACAGGCAGGAGCAGGAGAGGGCTGTTCATTCTCCGGAGAATACCTGACACTTGACCTTCCTGCATTTTCGGGTGTTGTTTTCAAGCTTTCATAAGCTAATATATTCATTTATTGAAATCCAACAAACCGACAGAATATTTATAAATAGTTATTGACAGATATGTCAAAAAATAGTATCATAATACAGTGTGCTTTATGCTGCGCACAACAAACACAAAGGAGTAAACAATATGAATACATGGGGATATGAAGCAGTATTTTATCAGATCTATCCGCTTGGCTTTTGCGGTGCGCCGTTCGAGAATGACGGCGTGCAGGAGCACAGGATATTAAAGGTGCTCGATTGGGCAGACCATATTGCGGAGCTTGGCTGCAATGCAGTATATTTCTCACCCGTTTTCGAGTCCGATACACACGGCTACAATACAAGAGACTACTGCAAAATCGACTGCCGTCTCGGCACAAACGAGGACTTTAAAAAGGTATGCGACAGGCTGCACGAAAAGGGAATAAAGGTAGTTCTTGACGGTGTATTCAATCATGTAGGCAGAGGATTTCCGCAGTTCAGAGATGTATTGGAGAAGAAATGGGACTCACCCTATAAGGATTGGTTCAATATCAGCTTTGACGGCAACAGCAATTATAATGACGGTCTCTGGTACGAGGGCTGGGAGGGTCATTATGACCTTGTAAAGCTCAACCTGAAAAACCCTGCTGTTGTTGACCATATTCTCAATGCCGTAAAGTATTGGGTAGAATACTTCGGCATTGACGGAATAAGACTTGACGTTGCATACTGTCTCGACTTTGATTTCCTCAAGAGACTCAGAAGCTTCACAGACAGCCTGAAAGAAGATTTCTTCCTTATAGGTGAGCTTCTCCACGGTGACTATTCACGCTGGGTAAATAACGAAATGCTTCATTCAGCTACAAACTATGAATGCTATAAGGGACTTTTCTCAAGCTTCAATTCAATGAATATGTTTGAGATATGTCATTCACTCAAAAACCGTTTCGGCCCTGAGCAGTGGTGTATGTACAGAGGACTTCACCTGCTCTGCTTTGCGGATAACCACGATGTTACGAGAGTAGCAAGCATACTTACAAATCCCCGTCATCTTCCTCTTGTATATACAATGCTGTTTGGTATGCCCGGTATTCCGTGCATATATTACGGCAGCGAATGGGGCGCTAAGGCAGAGAAAAAGGACGGAGACCCTGCACTGAGACCGTGTTTTGACAAACCGGAAAGCAATGAGCTTACAGAGCATATCCGCAGGCTTGCAAAGGCTCACAGAGAATGCAGGGCACTGTGCTACGGTGACATAAAGATACCCGTACTGACAAATAAGCAGTGTGTAATACAGCGTGACTTTGAAGGACAGAGGGTATTTATTGCAATAAACGCAGACGATCAGGGCTACACAGCGCATTTTGATGCAGGCTACGGACTTGCGGACGACCTTGTAACAGGCAATACCCACGACTTTGGCGGCGGCAGCTATATCGAGCCGATGAGCAGCCATATCTGGGTTTGTAAGTAAATATCATGACACAAAAAGCACGGTATACTGAAAATTCAGCATATCGTGCTTCTGTTTGTTTTATGGGTTTGTAATACAATTACAATACAGTAGTTGGTGACACTGAATTATTCGTCATCACCTAGGATCTCATCTTCCTCTCTGCCGTCAAAGGAAATATCGGGTAATCCTTCATCATCATCGCCCTCATCGCCTTCGTCACCCTCATCGCCTTCATCACCGCTGTCAGCAGGTAACTCCTGACCCTGTGCGCTGGCAGCTATAGTGCGGATAGAAAGAGCTGTCATTTCCTTATCTTCGACAGCCTTTACTGTGAAGGGAGACTCTGCACCCTCAAGTTCAATAATAAACACAGACGGATCTGCGCTGTTCACGGTAATTTTCATTACGGCTTTATTGCCCTGTTCGTCTGTTATTGTCTGAGTGGCAGAAGTTGTGCCGTCTCCGTTGTCAACAAATTGAGTTCTTTCAATAGAACCGTAAAACATTGAAGCTCCTGTACCGTCAACAGGTGAAATACATAATGCTGCTTTTCCGTCTGTTAACTCAGCCATCAGGAATTCGTATGTGTTGGCAGCATCAACACCGCCTACAGTATCACCGATCTGTTCAGCCGTTACATTTGCAATATCAACAGCCTCTGTGACAGCTGATGATTCGTCAGGTATGCTCTCGGCAGGAGATTCTTCCTTGCTTGCTTCAACGGATTCTGTCTTGCTCTCTGCTGAAGCTTCCTTGCTTTCTTCCTTTGATGCTTCTGTGCTGCTCTCTGCCGCAGATGCAGTTCCTGCAGCTGAGCCTGTGCTGCCGCTGTCGTTTTTATTTCCGCATCCTACCGCCGCAAATGACAGCATGGCAGCAGCTAAAACTGCGGCAAAAATCTTTGCAATTGTTGATTTCATGTGTATTACCCCTTTATATTTTTGTAGACCATTCAGTCTGTCATTATAATACCACAAAAGCAATAAAAAAGCATTGTACATAATGTACGAGATTATGTACAACACCATGAAATTATATTAAATATACACATATATGATGAATTAAAAACAGTATTAATAGATATTTTCAAGAATTAGCTGTTATTTCAAAGCCACAAAAAACAAGGCACGATATGCGTGTGCAGACCGTGCCTGTAAAATATTCTCAGTATTTGATAGGATTAGATGAAAGATATTTCTTTACCATAAGAGCTACCTTGAATACGATAGCATCTTCAAACTCTCTCAGATCAAGTCCTGTAAGCTTCTTTATCTTTTCAAGTCTGTAAACAAGTGTATTTCTGTGTACAAACAGCTTTCTTGATGTCTCAGAAACATTCAGGTTGTTCTCAAAGAAACGCTGTATCGTAAACAGTGTCTCCTGATCCAGTGCTTCAATAGAGCCTCTCTTGAATACTTCCTTAAGGAACATGTCACAGAGTGTTGTCGGAAGCTGATAAACAAGTCTTGCAATACCAAGGTTGTCGTAGCTGATGATAGTACGCTCTGTATCAAATACCTTTCCGACTTCAAGAGCTACCTGAGCTTCCTTGAAGGAACGGGCAAGATCCTTGATACCCGTAACAGGTGTACCGATACCTATTACACAATGGGTATAGAACTCGCCTGAAAGCGTGTCTACAATAGAGCTTGCAAGCTTTTCGAGATCCTTGGAGTCTATCTCGTTCTTGATCTCCTTGACAAGTGCTATATCCGTCTCATTGATATTGATGACAAAATCCTTAGCCTTGTCAGGGAAGAGATTCTGTATTACATCGTAAGCAGAAATATCTGTCTTTGAAGATATTTTGATAAGAAAGCAGACCCTTGTAACATCAGAATTGAAACGAAGCTCTCTCGACTTGAGGTAAATATCTCCGGGGAGGATATTGTCAAGGATAACGTTCTTTATAAAGTTGCCCCTGTCATACTTCTCGTCATAATACTGCTTGATGCTGCCGAGAGAAATGGCAAGTATCGCAGCGTATTTCTGAGCGGCATAGTCGTTTCCTGCAACGAAAACGGCATATTCGCCTCTCGGCTTGTTGCCGAAAGCTCTGTAGGTGTAGCCGTTAAGTACAAAGGGTGAGGTGGAGGTGAGCATTTCAGATGTGATATGCTCATTAACTTCTCCTATCTTGCCAAGCTCACTGCAGGCAATAACAACGGAGGTCTCATCAATTACGCCAATTGTACGGTCAATAGTGTCACGCATCTGGTGTATAACACCCTGAAAAAGTCTGTTTGACATATATTTTCCCTCACTTTATAATATTTTTATTTTTCTGTTCCTATTTACCATTTTTGATAATTATAAAAAATATCTATATACATTTTACACAAAACAAAATCAAAAATCAACCTTTTTACTAAATTTTTATTGAATAATTATCGAATTTTATTTGGAAAATTATCTATTATTCCAACTCGTGTTATTATTATGAGTATTCCGAAAATTATCTTAATCTTATCATAGCAGAATAGATAAATACTCACACAAAATATCCGGATATTTTTCGTTAAACATTGAAATATGCACGCACGAATGATATAATCAGAATGGTATATTATATTTAAAGGATAAGGTGATATAAAATGTACAGAGGAGAGCTGTTATCTCCTGCCGGAGATGCAGAATGCTTTGACAGCGCACTCAATTTCGGAGCAGACGCAGTATACCTTGCAGGCAAGCAGTTCGGAATGCGGAGCGCACCCGCAAATTTCGATATGCTGACACTCCGCACAGCCGTTGAAAAAGCACATAAAAAGGGTGTGAAGGTTTATGTGACCTGCAACACTCTTCCGAGAAACGAAGAAATAGACCGTATGCCTGCTTTTCTTGAGGAAACAGCAGACTGCGGCATAGATGCCTTTATTATTGCCGATTTAGGTGTAATGTCGCTTGCGGCAAAATATGCGCCGAAGGTCGAGCGCCATGTATCTACACAGGCAGGTGTGGTAAACTATCAGACAGCAGGAATGCTCTATGATATGGGAGCGTCCCGTGTCGTGCTTGCAAGAGAGCTTTCCCTTGACGATATAGCAGGTATCAGGGCAAAGACAAACCCGAAACTTGAGATAGAAGCCTTTATCCACGGCTCTATGTGTGTATCATTTTCGGGCAGGTGTCTCATTTCAAGCTATCTCACCGGCAGAGATGCCAACAGAGGTGACTGCGCCCAGCCGTGCAGGTGGAAATATCATCTTTATGAGGAACATCGTGAAGGTCAGTATTTTCCCGTAACAGAGGAGGACGGCGGAACTTATCTCTATAATTCCCGTGACCTGTGTATGATCGAGCATATTGACGATGTACTCAAGGCAGGAGTCACGAGCCTTAAAATAGAGGGCAGGGCAAAATCCGCATATTATGTTGCCGTTACGACAAATGCCTACCGTCATGCGCTTGATGACTATTATGCTCAGGGCGAGGGCTGGACACTTGCTCCGTGGATAAAGGAGGAGCTTGAAAAGGTGAGCCACCGTGAATACAATACGGGTTTTTACTACGGTGCCGAGCCGGGACAGAACACCAAGGACGGCGGTTATATAAGAAAATATCAGGTAGTAGCGGTATGTGATGATTACAGGGACGGCAGAGCATACCTCACTCAGAGGAATAAATTCTATGCAGGTGATGAACTTGATATACTTCCCCCAGGCGGTGTTCCCTTCATTCTCAGACCCGACAATATGTTCGATGAACAGGGCGAGCCTATACCGTCAGCTCCCCATGCAACACAAAAGCTGAGCATCATCACAGAAACAGAGATACCGAAAGGCTCTCTGCTCAGGGTAAAAATGAACTGATATGCTTTGAGGAAGCACTGAATAAAACTCGTCTTACGGCTCACACCTGTATCTGACAAGTGCTTCCTCGATTCTTCCAAGGAGCTTTGATAATGGATAAATTCAAGTTAGTATCACCGTATAAGCCGACAGGTGACCAGCCTGCCGCTATTCAGACTCTTGTCGACAGTATAAACAAAGGAAATAAGGAGCAGACGCTCTTAGGCGTAACAGGCTCAGGCAAGACCTTCACAATGGCGAACATTATCGCACAGCTTAACAGACCGACACTTGTTCTTGCACACAACAAGACACTTGCCGCACAGCTTTGCAGTGAGTTCCGTGAGTTCTTTCCCGAAAACAGCGTAGAATACTTTGTATCCTACTATGACTACTATCAGCCCGAGGCTTACGTCCCGACAACGGACACATATATAGAAAAGGACAGCTCTATAAATGACGAGATAGACAAGCTCCGCCATTCCGCAACGCTTGCACTCTCCGAAAGACGTGACGTTATCATCGTATCGAGCGTATCGTGTATATATTCTCTCGGAAATCCTATCGACTACCGTACTATGGTCATTTCGCTCCGTCCGGGAATGGTAAAGCCGAGAGACGAGCTTCTCAGAAAGCTTGTAGAGCTTCAATACGAAAGAAACGATGTTGACTTCACAAGAAACAAGTTCCGTGTACGGGGAGATGTTGTGGAGATATTTCCTGTTTCGTCGTCTGATACCGCCGTCCGGGTTGAATTTTTCGGCGATGAGATAGACAGGATAACCGAGGTAGACCCTCTTACGGGAAAGATAAAGAATACCGTGCGCCATGCGGCTATATATCCTGCTTCACATTATATTGTTCCGCGCTCCAAAATGGAGATCGCCATTGCAGATATAGAAAGAGAGCTTGAGGAGAGAGTAAAGTTCTTTACCGAACAGGGAAAGCTCCTTGAAGCCGAAAGAATTCAGCAGCGTACACACTATGATATGGAAATGCTCAGGGAAATAGGGTTCTGTTCGGGCATTGAGAACTATTCCCGTGTTATCTCAGGCAGAGCGCCCGGCTCTACTCCTTACACACTGCTTGACTATTTCCCCGAGGACAGTCTGCTGTTTGTTGATGAGTCCCATGTTACACTTCCGCAGGTAAGAGGAATGTACGGAGGGGACAGGGGCAGAAAGGAAAACCTTGTCAATTTCGGTTTCCGTCTGCCGTCGGCATACGACAACAGACCGCTTAATTTTGACGAATTCTATGAGCATATAAATCAGGTCGTTTTCGTAAGTGCAACACCCGGAGACCTTGAAAAAGAGAAAAGCTCCGTAATTGCCGAGCAGGTGATAAGACCTACGGGACTTCTGGATCCGGAAATATTTGTGCGTCCCATTGACGGGCAGATAGACGACCTTATTTCAGAGATAAACCTGCGTACACAGAAAAAGCAAAGAGTGCTTGTAACAACGCTTACCAAGAAAATGGCTGAGGATCTTACAGACTTTCTCACAACGGCAGGCATTAAGGTGCGCTATATGCACCATGACATCGACACAGTCGAGAGAATGGAGATAATCAGAGACCTTCGTTTAGGAGAGTTCGATGTTCTTGTCGGAATAAACCTGCTCCGTGAAGGACTTGACATACCCGAGGTATCTCTTGTAGCGATACTTGACGCCGATAAGGAAGGCTTCCTCAGAAGTGAGCGTTCACTTATTCAGACGATAGGCAGAGCCGCAAGAAATTCAGAGGGTACGGTAATAATGTATGCCGATGTTGTGACGGATTCAATGGAAAAAGCTATTACCGAAACGGAGCGCAGACGTGCGATCCAGATGAAGTACAACGAGGAGCACGGAATAACTCCGCAGACAATAATCAAGAAGGTCAGCGATATAATAGAGATATCAACTCATTCCGATGATGACAATAAGCCGAAAAAGAAGCTGAGCAAGGCTGAGAGAGAAAAGCTGATAGAACAGCTCACCAAGGAGATGAAGGCAGCCGCAAAGCTTCTTGAATTTGAACACGCAGCCTTCCTCCGTGACAAAATCAAAAAACTCCGAGGTGCGTGACCCCAGCGGCGGCGGAGTGCCTCCGCTGCGGAGTGCCTCCGCTGTCGATTCGCGTTGCAAGAAATGGTATACGATACTTAATTGACCGCGCCGAAAGAAATGTAATAGTGACGGTCAATATTTATTTAAAAGCAATATTAGTTTTCATTTAAAAGCAATATTAGTTTTCAAAACGACATTATTCGCGCCGAAAGAAATGTGATAGTGACGGTCAATATTTATTTAAAAGCAATATTAGTTTTCAAAACGACATTGCCCGTGCCGAAAGAAATGTGATAGTGACTATTATTATTAATTTTAAAAGCAATATTAATTATCAAAACGACGGGTGCAGGGAGCTCGCTCCCTGCCGAGGGGTTCAGGGGGCGAGAAGCCCCCTGTAAAAGAGGTGTGTAAATAATTGGAGATACTCGGACTTGACAAAATAAGAAAAATATCGGATAATACAGATTTGGAAAGCGATGTCAAGGGACTTGATATGGTAAGGGCTGAGGAAGAATTCGTTAATATAACGGGTCTCGACAGTATAAGAAATATCTTTACAAACGATTTTCCCAAGCTGTCTGCATTTGCAATGGAGCTGTTGAAAACAGTCGCCCGTGCAAAAGAGCTTGATACCGAACTAAGACAGTACGGTGCTTCAAATCATAGATATGAATTCGCACCCGTGGCTGCACTGTCACAGGTGCGCTCGTTTGAACAAAGACACAATATAAAGCTGCCTCAGGCTTATGTGGAGTATCTGACACAGGCAGGCAACGGCGGCGCAGGTCCTGAACTTGGTCTGTATTCCCTTGATGAGCTTGAATTCAGGAACTTCTATGCCCATTCTAACCGCAATGTTGCATATCCGCTCGCAAAAGCCGAAAGCGACTATTACAGCTTTCCCTTTGCAATGAATGACATACCCCCTTTGATAAGCCCGTACCTTTCCGAACAGGAATGGGACAGCGCTTGTCTGGAACTTTCAAAGCTCGACAGCAGCTCTCAGCGTGACATATACGAAAACAAACGGCGCACTCTCTACAACGGCATTTTACAGATAGCCGACTGTGAG
This sequence comes from uncultured Ruminococcus sp., assembly GCA_902767175.1. GTDB lineage: Bacteria > Bacillota > Clostridia > Oscillospirales > Acutalibacteraceae > UBA1213. The sequence goes on along the minus strand of CACXGH010000211.1, from coordinate 5,283 downwards.
CATTCCTTCTGTCCCGTGCTTGTCTGCTCCGGAGAAATGAGCGGCGAAATAATCGAGTTCTCTCACGACCTTGATATGCCGAAATATACGGGAAAGCCTTTCGATCTATGGCTTTTAGGATACTTTGAAGACGTAATAAGCAAGTTCAGAAAAAGCTGATAATTTACAGCAATATACAATAAATAATCTGCGGATAGTTAGAACGGACAGTTCGGGAAGTGCTGAACCGCAAGGCACAATTTGTTTAATTCAGCGGTTCCTTCAGGGTGTATACAATTTCCGGTCAGCACTGTGCGGCTGTGTCGGAATCATACATAGTTTTAGAAAAGAGGAAAAGGCATTGGCGAAAAAGACTACCAAAAGCACCTATGGCAACGAAAGTATAATGACACTAAAGGGCGCAGACAGAGTAAGAAAGCGTCCTGCCGTTATCTTCGGCTCTGACGGCATAGAGGGCTGTCAGCATTCGGTCTTTGAGATACTCTCAAACTCCATAGACGAGGCAAGAGAGGGCTACGGCAAGGAGATAATAATAACAAAGTATGCCGACCACTCCGTAGAAATAGAGGACTTCGGCAGAGGTATTCCCGTTGACTACAATAAAAACGAGGAACGCTACAATTGGGAGCTTGTTTTCTGTGAGCTTTATGCCGGCGGAAAGTACAACAACAATGAAGCCGAAAGCTATGAGTTTTCACTCGGCCTTAACGGTCTCGGTCTTTGCTCGACACAGTATTCCTCCGAATACATGGACGTCGATATCAGACGTGACGGCACACGCTTTACACTGCACTTTGAAAAGGGTGAAAACGTCGGCGGACTTAAAAGAGAGCAGTACACCGGAAAAAAGACGGGTACAAAAATACGCTGGAAGCCTGACCTTGAGGTATTTACCGATATAAATATAACCGATGATTATTACCTTGACATAATTAAAAGACAGGCGATAGTCAATGCGGGAATCAGATTTATTTTCCGCTCTGAAAAGGACGGAAAGCTTGAAACAACGGAATTCTGCTATGAAAACGGAATAGTAGACCATGTAAAAGAGCTTGTAGGTGAAGATGCGCTTTCCGCCGTACAGCTCTGGCAGACAGAACGCATGGTGAGCGACCGTGACGACAAACCTCCGTACAAAACAAAGATAAACATTTCTCTTGCTTTTTCCAACAAAATCAGCACAGCAGAGTATTACCATAATTCAAGCTGGCTCGAATACGGCGGCGCTCCCGAAAGGGCTGTCAAAAATGCCTTTGTATATTCTATCGACAACTATCTCAAACAGAACAGCAAATACACAAAAAATGAGGGCAAGATAAGCTATGATGACGTGCGTGACTGTCTCGTTATCGTTATTTCTTCATTTTCAAGCGTAACGTCTTATGAAAATCAGACCAAAAAGGCTATTACAAACAAGGGTATACAGGACGCCATGACGGAATATCTGCGTCATCAGCTTGAGGTATACTTTATCGAGAACAAGCTCGACGCCGAAAAAATAGCCAATCAGGTGCTTATCAACAAGAGAAGCCGTGAGAGTGCCGAAAAGACAAGGCTCAACATAAAAAAGACGCTTGCCGGAAATATGGATATAACGGGCAGAGTTGCGAAATTCGTAGACTGCCGGAGCAAGGACAAGAGCGAAAGAGAGCTTTTCATCGTGGAGGGCGACTCGGCTCTCGGTGCCTGCAAGCAGGCAAGAAACCCTGATTTTCAGGCTATAATCCCGATAAGAGGAAAGATACTCAACTGCCTTAAGGCAGATTATGACAAGATATTCAAAAGCGAGATAATAACCGACCTTCTGAAAGTGCTTGGGTGCGGTGTCGAGGTCAAATCAAAGGCTAATAAGGACTTATCATCATTTGACCTTGAACAGCTCCGCTGGAATAAGGTAATATTCTGTACCGATGCCGATGTCGACGGATTTCATATAAGAACACTTCTTCTTACAATGATATACAGGCTTGCCCCGACACTTATCAAGGAAGGTAAGGTATTCATCGCAGAATCCCCACTTTATGAGATAAATACAAAGGATAAGGTGTATTTTGCGTATACCGAAGCCGAAAAGGAGCAGTTCCTTACCGAAATAGGCGATAACAAGTTCACTATCCAGCGCTCCAAAGGACTTGGTGAAAACGAGCCTGATATGATGAGCCTTACAACAATGGATCCGTCAACAAGAAGGCTTATCAAGATCATGCCCGATGATGCAAGAAAGACATCTGAGATGTTTGACATTCTTTTAGGTGATAATCTCACCGTCAGAAGGGATTACATCATTGAAAACGGTTATAAGTACATCGACGACCTCGATGTATCGTGATGATAAAGGGTACATACCATGAAAATATGCAGTGAAATAAAGGATAAATACTTCGATGAGCTGTCAGTAAGCGAGCTTTATGAGATACTCCGTGCAAGAGAGCAGGTCTTTATCGTAGAGCAGAACTGCCCGTACTTTGACATTGACGGCAAGGACAGATATTCACATCACCTCTTTATCGAGAGGGAGGACGGCTCATGCGCCGCCTGTCTGCGTGTCTTTATGAAGGAGGACGAGCCGCAGACGGCTCAGATAGGCAGAGTGGTTACTACAGAACGGGGCTGCGGTCTCGGAATAAAAATACTTCATGCAGGTGTCGAAAAAGCACGAATGCTCGGTGCAGACGAAATATATCTCGAAGCACAGGAATATGCACAGGGCTTTTATGCAAAGGAAGGCTTTGTTACCGTTTCAGAGCCGTTCCCTGAGGACGGCATACCTCATGTAAAGATGAGACTGAGACTGATTTCTGATTAAAAGCAGATCTTGTCTGCTTTTGATGGGAGTCTGGTATGAGACTTAAGGAACCGCTGAATTAATTAAGCATTACGGCTCAGCAATTCCTTAATTGACAGCCTGAAAACGCATATAAAACAACGGAGGAAATTATGGCAAGAAAAAAGAAAACGGGCGATAATAACCCACAGCATAAACTTAAGGGCTATATCGCAGGAGCAGGCGAGGTAGTAGAGGAGAGGATAGCTTCTACCCTGCAGGAAAACTTCATGCCCTATGCGATGAGCATTATCCTGTCCCGTGCTATCCCTGAAATAGACGGCTTCAAGCCCTCTCACAGAAAGCTGCTCTATACTATGTATAAAATGGGGCTTCTGGGCGCCGCAAGAACAAAATCCGCCAATATAGTCGGTCAGACAATGAAGCTCAATCCTCACGGCGATGCAGCAATATACGATACAATGGTGCGTCTGAGCCGTGGATATGAAGCACTTCTTCACCCATTTGTCGATTCAAAGGGAAACTTCGGCAAGGCATACAGCCGTGATATGGCATGGGCAGCGTCACGATATACCGAAGCAAAGCTCGACCCTATATGCAGTGAGCTTTTTAATGACATCGACAAGGATACCGTTGATTTTGTCGATAACTATGACAATACACTGAAAGAACCGTCACTTCTTCCTGCAGCCTTTCCGTCAGTCCTTGTAAATGCCAATACGGGTATTGCTGTAGGTATGGCAAGCTCTATATGTTCGTTCAATCTTGAGGAGGTCTGCCGTACAACTATAGGTCTGCTCAAAGACCCTGACTTTGATATAATGTCGACACTCATAGCACCCGACTTTACGGGAGGCGCACAGATAATCTACGACAAAGCAGCTATGGAGAGCGTCTATAAGACAGGCAGGGGAAGTATCCGCCTGAGAGGACGCTATTCCTATGACAAATTCGCAAACTGCATAGATATCCTCAGCATTCCGCAGACAACGACCTGTGAAGCTATCATCGAAAAGGTAATAGACCTCGTAAAACAGGGCAAGCTCAAGGAAATAGCGGATATCCGTGACGAAACAGGTATTGACGGACTTAAAATAACCATAGACCTCAAGCGCGGCACAAACCCCGACAAGCTCATGCAGAGGCTCTATAAAATGACTCCCCTTGAGGACAGCTTTTCCTGCAACTTCAACGTGCTCATTGCAGGCACACCAAGAGTCCTCGGAGTAAGGGAGCTTCTTAATGAATGGTCAGCCTTCCGCATTGAATGCGTAAAGCGCAGAACATACTACGACCTTCATAAAAAGCAGGACAGACTTCATCTGCTCCGTGGTCTTGAAAAAATACTCCTCGATATCGACAAGGCTATCAGGATAATCCGCCATACGGAGGAAGAAGCGCTTGTTGTTCCGAATCTTATGGAGGGCTTCGGCATTGACGAGATACAGGCTGAATATGTAGCCGAAATAAAGCTCCGTCACCTGAACAGGGAATATATCCTTAAGCATACGAATGATATTTCTCAGCTTGAGAAGGATATCAAAGAGCTTGAGGAAATTTTAGCAAGCAACCGCAAGATAAAGGCTATCATCATCAAGGAGCTTGAAAACATAATAAAGAAATACTCTCAGCCTCGCAGAAGCATGATAATATATGCCGATGATATAGCAGAGGACGATGAGGAAGAGGAAATACCCGACTATCAGACAAATCTTTTCTTTACAAAGGAAGGCTACTTCAAGAAGATAACTCCTCTGTCGCTCAGAATGGGCGGTGAACAGAAGCTCAAGGAGGGTGACAGTATAAGTCAGCACATCGAGACGACCAATAACACCGACCTTATATTCTTCTCGGACAAACAGCAGGCATATAAGACAAAGGCTCCCGTATTCTCCGATACAAAGGCAAGCGTCCTCGGTGAATATATCCCGTCAAAGCTAGGTTTTGACGAGGACGAGAATGCCGTATATATGATATCGACAAAGGATTATAAGGGCTTTGTGTTCTTCTTCTTTGAGAACGGAAAGGCGGCTAAGGTCTCACTTGACGCATACGCTACAAAAACAAACAGGAAAAAGCTCACAGGCGCTTATTCCGATAAGGACAAGCTTGCGGCTATACTGTTTGCAGAGGACGACAACAGCGAGATACTTCTCCGTTCATCATCAGGCAGAATGCTTTTGTTCAAAGCGTCAGACCTTATGACAAAAACCTCAAGAACCACACAGGGAGTAGCGCTTATGAAGCTTAAGAAAGGGCATAGAGTAATATCAGCCGCTATATATAAAGAAGGAATGCTCTCAGACCCCGACAGATACCGTGTAAAGACAATACCGTCAACGGGACAGCTCCCTCGCTCGGACGAGGGCGGAGAACAGATAACCTTCGGAAATGAATAATGAATAACGTAAAATTTAAACAAGGAGCAAAGCTCCAACAAGCTCGCTTGATTGGAGCGAGCGACGCCGTCAACAGACGTCGGGGAGCTTTAGCTCCTG
>CACXGH010000210.1 GCA_902767175.1 uncultured Ruminococcus sp. | reverse complement strand
GACAAATCTATCATAACCGTGGGACACACGGGGATAGCTCGTTGATACTGTATGGGTTACCATACTTGAGCGAGAAGCCCCCACCTCTAAGCAATAGCGTAGGCGGCGGGAGTATGTCACCATGAAACTATGTTATTCTATAATTATAGTACCTTCTGGTACTAAAAATACTATAAAACGGAGGTTTTTATCAATGAAAGTGAAGTTGTTAAAAAAGGCTTGTGCCGTATCACTTTCAGCGCTTATGCTGACAGGCGCAGGGCTTGCCGAAGCAGTACCTGTCATATCTACAGGCCTGTCGGTATATGCGGCAAGTGCAACACCGGCAGACAGCTTTGAGTACGAGGTAGACGGTACAGTTACTATTACCGGATTTGTAGGTAATGAAACCAACGTAGTTATCCCGTCTCGGATAGAAAACAGGGAAGTTACAGCTATAGGATACAATGCATTCAGAGACTGCACTGAAATTACAAGTGTTGAAATACCGAAAAGCGTAATTGAGATAGGAGATTCCGCATTTCAGGGCTGTACATCACTTGAAAGTGTTAAAATTCCGAACAGCGTAATCGAAATTCAAAATGAAGCCTTTTTTAAATGCAAAAGTCTCAAGCAGATAAATATTCCCGAAAGTGTAACTTCAATTGGAGAAACTGCATTTGGTGACTGCGAAAGCCTTGAAAGCATTACTGTTCCCGATAGTGTCAAGGTGCTGAACCAATGGGTATTTTCCGGCTGTACAGGGCTTAAAAGCGTTACTCTTTCGAAAAAATTAACCACATTCGGTTTTGAATCATTTAAAGACTGCACAAGCCTTACAACTATCTCTATTCCTGACAGTGTAACTACTGTTGAAAATGGAGCATTTAAATACTGCACAAGTCTTAAAAGCATTTCTTTCTCGGATACCGTTGAGGAATTCGGCAGCAATATGTTTGTAGGCTGTACAAGCCTTAAAAGCGTTAAGCTTCCCGGTAAAATAAAAAGTATTCCCTTGTATACCTTTGATGGATGCAAACTGCTTAAAAGCATTAAGATACCGAATACTGTGACAGAGATCGGAATAAATGCTTTCAAGGATTGTATTTCGCTTAAAAGCGTTTCTATCCCCGAAAAAGTAACCTGTATTGAATACGGTGCTTTTGTCGGCTGCAAGGGGCTTACAACCGTTTATATTCCTGACAGTGTTGATACTATCAGAGAGGATATGTTTTACGGCGAGACCTTTGAAAGCGGTTATAACCTGACAATTTACGGTTATAAAAACACCCGTGCAGAAACCTATGCAAATGAAAAGAACATTCCGTTTAAGGTCATGCCCGTAAAGAACGTTTCCACAGTTTCAGCTAAAAACGTAACTGTTGGCGATAAGGTAAAAATAAACCTCAAGGCAAAGGGCGGAGATACGCCTTATAAATACTCTGTGCTTTACAAAAAGAGCACAGGCACGAAATGGTTAACGCTTGCTGCAAATACAACAAAGAAATCCGTTGAGTTTACTCCAAGCGCAGCAACAGCTTATGACATAAAGGTAATAGCCAAAGACGGTGCAGGCAACTCATCTTCAAAAACTCTGACAGTTAAAGCGTCAAAGCCGTTAACAAACGTTTCAAAGCTTGGCGCAGCAGCAAAGGTCGGAGATAAAGTAAAGGTTCGCTGCTATGCACAGGGCGGTGCAGGCGAATATCAGTATGCAGTATACTATAAGAAGGCTTCCGGAAAGACATGGTACAAGCTGCGTGGATATAAGAGTACTAACCTTGTATTGTTCACACCTAAGACTGCAGCAAAATATGATATTAAAGTATTGGCAAAGGACAGCAGCGGAATTGTCGCTGCAAAAACACTTACACTTAAGGTAACGAAATAAAGCGGACAGGCTCTTACGGCCCGGTCATCTGAAAAGATGATCGGGCTGTTTTGTTGCAAGAAACGCAGTAATGTAGTATAATCTTTTTGTAAGTACGATAATTCATAACGGCAGGCGCAGGGGAGTGCTTTCAGCGGCAGACTTTTCTTGCATCCGTTCGGCGGCTGGTGTTGCCCGGAACGGTCAGCAGGGAAGCCCTTGAGCGCAAGGCTCTCCTCTTCCCAACGCTCTCAGGCAAAAGTGTTTCGCTCCGGAGTGCCTCCGGTGTCGGTTCGCTTTGTTCGCTGCACTGCGTCCCGCTCTGACTCTTATCGGGATAGTTGGTTTCTGAGACGAAATAGTTAGCCGCAATGTTAAAGTGGAGCGCAAACACGAGAGCGGCGGCTTGAGCGAAACTTTTGTGTTTTATGGGGTGCCTGTATTCCAAAAGAATGAGGGAGAAAAAATGGCTTTTACAAAGAGAAAGTATCCGACAATAACTATAACAAAAAAAGCGGAAAGCAGCCTTTTGCAGGGACACCCGTGGGTATATGACGGGGAACTGACAGATATTGATGGCAGCCCCGAAAACGGCAGCCTTGTTGATGTGCTGTCCGGAAAGGGGAGATACCTCGGTACAGGCTTTTATAATGATAATTCAAAAATCAAAATAAGACTTATCTCAACTAATGCGAATGATAAATTTGATGAGAGCTTTTTTGAGAGAAGGATACGCTATGCATGGGAGTACCGCAAAACCGTGATGGGCGATGATACAGGCTGCTGCAGAGTTATTTTCGGTGAGGCGGATACATTTCCGGGGCTTACGGTCGATAAATTCGGGGATATACTTGTGACTCAGACTCTTTCACTCGGCATTGAGCAAAGAAAGGATATTATCTTTCCGTTGTTGTACAAGGTGCTGAAAGAGGACGGAATTGAAATAAAAGGAATATTTGAGCGCAATGATGTCTCTATCCGTGAGCTTGAGGGAATGCAGCAGAATAAGGGATTCTACACTCATGAGGGAATTCCTGCGGCAGACAGCACAAGCACTGTTATAAATGAAAACGGCATTCTGTATAACGTCGATTTTGAGAACGGACAGAAAACGGGATTTTTCCTTGATCAGAAATACAATCGCCTTGCAGCGGCAAAGCTTGCAAAGGGCAGAAAGGTGCTCGACTGCTTTACTCATACAGGCTCGTTTGCACTTAATGCCGTAAAGGGCGGTGCAGCTCATGTATGCGCTGTGGATATTTCCGAAGATGCGGTAGAGATGGCAAGAGCTAATGCAAGGCTTAACGGCTTTGAGGATAAAATGAGTTTCAGGGCGGAGAATGTATTTGAGCTGCTGCCGAAGCTTTCACAGAAGGAAGGCTTTGATTATATCATATTGGATCCGCCTGCATTTACAAAGTCGAGAGCTACTGTTGATAATGCGATGAGAGGATATAAGGAGATAAATCTCAGGGCTATGAAGCTGCTGCCGAGGGGCGGGTATCTTGCAACCTGTTCGTGTTCCCATTTTATGAAGGACGAGCTTTTCCGCTCAATGCTGAAAAGTGCGGCATTTGATGCCCATGTGTCTTTGCGTCAGATAGAAGCAAGACAGCAGGCGCCGGATCACCCGATTTTATGGAATGTTCCAGAAACTGATTATCTTAAGTTCTACCTGTTTCAGGTGGTATGAGCATAGTTGATTGATGACGGGTGAAGAATTCACATATGTGCCTTTACTTTTTATCGCTGATATGATAAAATGATAAATAAAGAGTCAGTAAATACGGCTTATAACTGTACGAGGAGGTGCTTTGCCGTATGTTGGGTACGCCTATATTCGCATTTATACTTCTTGGTATAATGCTTTTTGCATTTGCTGCGATTGCTTTTTTCTTCTTTGTATATGATCACCGTGATGTACTGTATTCGTTTGACGATGATCCTTTGATGAAAAGCGACAGCTTTGAATGTGAATTTTCCCGTATAGGCGGCTCTGAGAACGAGCATACCACAATAAAGTTTGTCTGTGAAAAGGGAAAAAATAAGCTTTTTTACAGCAGTCGGCTTACAAACGGAGCACCTGTAGATAAGAAAGAGCTTGATGTTCCCGATGAAGCTGCGGAGAAGCTGAAGGAGCTTTATAAAAAACATTGTTTTCCCGTGCTTTCAGACTGTGAGCACATGGAGGAAGTATTGCTTGATGCACCCTCTGAGCTTATTACCTATACTGTCGGAGAACAGTCATATATGATAAGCAGCGACCAGCAGTTCCCCGAAAAGAGCAGAGGAATATTTAATGAAGCGGAAATGCTGATGAGAGCTTATCTTGAATAAACCGACTGCGGACAGAGGTGATGTCCGATATTATTATACAAACAAGGAGATGTTTATTATGGGTCTATTTGACAGTCTGAAAAATCCCTTTGCAGCAAACAATGCTCCTGCTCAGTCAGGCGGAAACAAAAGCGTAAATGTTGTTTTTAATTCCCTGCCCGAGACATTGGATCAGTATAAGGCACTGCCTCAGGCAGCGATGTCAACACCGTTTGACACGGCAGCTATGACAGTCCTTGCGTTCTGTTTCTATCCTCAGAATAAGGATATGGCGCTTGCAATGCTCGATTTCTTAAAAGGGCCGAAACCGCTGTCTCAATATGAGAAGCAGTTTATTCAGGATCGTTTCAGAGATGCTGATTATGTTCCGAGATCGTATTTTAACGGTGCTTCGCCTGAGAATGACTATATGCCCTCACAGCCATATACAATAACTGTTTCTGAAAATCCGTATTCTTATCAGCAGGAAAACTATGCAAAGCTTTTTGTCCGTTCCGGCGGTGCTGACAGCCCCCGTGAACTGCTTATGAGAAAAGCAAAGGACGGAAAATGGTATTTGTGGGATCAGTTTATCCTTGCAGGTATACGTCAGCCCGAAAGCTCCAACCCGTGGGCATAAAGGCTGATATGATCGAAATAAAACCGAAAAGAGGTAATTGTTATGGATCTGTCAGGAAAGTTCAGGATCAAGGAAATGCTCACATTCAACGATAATTTTGAGCAGGTATGGAAAAGCGCAGAGGAAATGCTTGCGGACGAGAATACAGACTCTTCCGATAAAAAACTGCTTGGTCTTATAGCTGTTTTTGACGATGACGGCTTTATCAAGCTGATGATGCCGATTCCCGAAGATATGCCGAAGGAAGAAATAGACGAGGCAATTGAATCGGGTGAAGCGGAGCTTTACGGCGATGATATGATCGTATTTGAGAAGCACCCCTATAAAGTTGAGGACGGCAAGGTAATGTTCGATACAGGAACAAGGGGCGAGATTTTAGGCGAAGCAATTAACCCATGGACAGAGATAGTTGAGGAGAACGGAATGATAAGATTCTTTACCTATCATCTTGTAAAAGCGTGATAAAGCCTTTTCTGTAATTGAAAAAACAAGCAGGAGCGTCTACTGAACAAGTAATCGGCTCCTGCTTTTTTGTGGGGATCAATTTTTGAGACAAAGCCGCACAAGGGCTGCCTTATATTAATATTCGATAGAATACTTTAGCTTTGCATAAGTTCCGCCAGCCAATCAGCGTTCGCCTTTGGCTCCGCTTCCTTAATATCTTTTGCGTTAAATCCAGCATTACTTCGTTGTCAATCCTCGGAATACACAAAGTATCCCTGCGGGATAATGATACGGTCTGACGAAAAACTGCTGACGCAATACAGGCACTGTATTTAATCAGCGCTTCCCTGAAGCTCATCTGCGGCACTATGTTTGTGCGGTATTGCCTTAAAAGAGAATTATTGGTTTTGTGCTTTCCTGCCCTAAGAGGGATTATGCGGAAAGTCTGTTTTTAAGTCTGAGCTTATCGGAGATCATAGCGATGAATTCACTGTTTGTCGGCTTTCCTCTGCTGTTGTGTATAGTATAGCCGAAATATGAATTGAGTACATCGACATCTCCTCTGTCCCATGCTACTTCAATAGCATGACGGATAGCACGCTCTACCCTTGAGGGAGTGGTGCTGTATTTCGATGCAACAGAGGGATAAAGCTCTTTAGTTACGGCATTGATAATATCAGGCCGTCTGACTGACATGATAATTGAGCTGCGAAGATAGTGATAGCCCTTGATATGAGCAGGTACGCCTATCTGATGAAGAATGGTTGTGACGGTAAGCTCCAGGTCGCTGTCAAGACTGTATACATTGCCTGTGCCTGCCTGCGGCTCATCGAGATAACAGGTCATAAGCTCCGATATCCTGTCGAGAATGTCGGATATTCTGAATGGCTTTATTACATAGTAAGCCGCTCCTGCACTGAGAGCTTCCTTTTCGAGCATGGTGCTGTCAAAGCTTGATATTATGACAAAAACGGGACGTCTTATATTTTTATTATCTTTTATGTTACGCATTACTCCGACTCCGTCAATGCCGCTCATGAACATATCCATCAGAACGACATCGGGCGAGAAGGAGCGAATCCGCTCGAGAACTGTACTTCCGTTCTTTTCACAGAACTGTGCGTCAAATCCTTTTTCCGTGAAGATATCAGTCGACTCGTGAGAGAACTCGGCAGTATCTTCGGCGATAAGTACCTTAAATTTGTTTTTCATGTTTTATTCCCCCATAAGATTTTTTGTGGTGTGTTTATACTACCATAAATTGGTAGATTTGGCAATAGGTGAGGAAGATTTTTTAAAAATACGGAGTATTGCCCAAATTGCATCAGATTTGTTTGAAATAGCTTGTGACAGTTTTTATCGACAAATACTCATAATTTGGAATTGCGTTACATAACGCACCAAAGAAAAACGCAGCAGCGCCGACTTTTTGTGACATCGGCACTGCTGTTTTTCATTGTACAAAGACTGCATAGCCTCTTGACGGGTCGTTTACGAAAACATGGGTAAGAGCACCTGCAAGTCTGCCGTTCTGAATTATCGGACTTCCGCTCATTCCCTGCACGATACCGCCTGTATGGTCAAGCAGCCGCTTGTCGGTTATATGCACCACCATATTTTTGGAAGTGCTGCTGTCGTTGTAGCTTATTTCTTCTATCTCAATGCTGTATTCCTTTGGTGTGCTGCCGTCTATTGTGGTGAGAAGTGTCGCAGCTCCTCTTGTTACCTCCTGCTTGAAGGCAAGTGGAATAAGTGTACCCGAAGAAGGTGTTTCCTTCAATCTGCCGGTTACACCGTGCTCCGAATTATCCGTAAGACAGCCCAAAGACTGTTCCTGCGAGAAGCTGCCTGCAAGCGAGCCTGGTGAGCCGGAAATGCTTTTGGTGAATGATGTTATATCCACATCGACGATATCTCCCTCAAGCAGAGGCATGAGACAGCCGCTGCTTGAGTCGCATATACCATGTCCGAGTCCGGAAAAAATGCCTGTAACAGGCTCTGTATAGGTCATTGTTCCTATGCCTGCAATGCTGTCACGGACATTGACTCCGAGACGATAGCTGCCCGTTGCCGTGTCCAACCTCGGAACAGGCTCTGCGAAGAATGTGTCAGAGCCTCTTTTTACCTCTATTCTGAGTGCTTTTCCTCCGCTGTTTTCCGCAGCAGATAAAAGCTGCTCGTTAGTACGCAGCGGAGAACCGCTTACTGACAGCAGAACATCTCCGCCTGTTATGCCTGCTTCCTCTGCAGGACAGCATATGCCCTGTGCAGTGGAAAATGATGCAGCAGATGCGACGACAAGCCCATCGGTGTAAAGCCTTATACCGAAGGGAGTTCCTCCTGCATAAACGTTCTTTCTGTCCGTCAGTTCAACGCTTACTTCCTTGACAGGAAAGAAACCAAGCATCATAAGCTTCGCATCGAGTGCCTTTTTCGGCTGTGCGGTATCGGCTGCAGCGGTGACGGTCTCATTCTCGGGATAGCTCAGTGACAGAGGAAAGGAGCCGTTTATTACAGAACTCTCCGGGCTTGTCATAGTCATGCTGTCGGGTGTAAGCATATCTGCCGCCCCTGCGCATACAAAAAGCGCACAAAACAGGGGACACAGCATTACAACAAGCCTTCTTATGCCTTTTTTCATTTCACCACCCCTTTGTCTGGTCAAATCTGAAAAACGGTTAATGATAAACAGCATTTGTCAAAATACGCTGATGAGTACAGAATCAACTCTGCACTCTATAAATTATTCTTCCACATTCGGAGATAAATAAATCGAAAAAATTAAATGAAAATTATATCATATATATGTCAGAATTAACAAATTTTAGGTTGAATTTTTGTAAGTGTGTTGACAAGTACAGTGAATAACTGTTAAAATAAATTGTTAAAGAGTGTGTATGCCGGATAAGGATAATACACGGTTAACTTAAGGAACATTGAATAAATTACGCCTTACGGCTCAGTACCTGTCTTGCCTGCCCCTTTTCAGCCGTCTTGCACAAAAAGCATTTGACAACCGATAGGCTGCCTGCGGTCTTTTTGCACAACCTGACGAAAAAAACCGACGCAATACAGGTATGGAATTAATCAGTGCTTCCTGAAAAAAATGATGAAAAGATGTGATTACAGTGATAAGAAGTATGACGGGCTACGGCAGATTTGAAGGGGTAATTAACGGAAGAATGACCGTTTTTGAAATAAAAGCCGTAAATCACCGTTTTTTTGAACTGCAATGCCGTTTGCCGAGAGGCTGCGGATTTCTTGAGGAGACTGTAAAGGAGCTTGTCTCGCGATATGCTTCAAGAGGAAAGATAGATGTATATGTATCGGTAGAGGCTGATGACAGTCTTGAGGCTGACGTAAAGATAAATCATTCACTCGCTTCGGGATATCTGAAGGCACTGAGAGAACTGCGGGATTCCTATGAGCTTAAGGACGATATATCCGTATCTCTTCTTTCAAGGTATACGGATATCTTTACCGTTACAAAAGCCCCCGAAAACGAAGAGGCTCTTATTTCTATAGTTAAGGAAGCAGGAGAAAAGGCTATTGCAGAATTCATGGCTATGCGTGAGCGTGAGGGAGAAAAGCTTGCCGCCGATGTTCTGGAGCATGGAAAGAGAATCATATCCCTCGTGACCGAGATAGAGGAGCGTTCTCCTCTTACAGTTGAGGAATACAGAAACAAGCTGTATGACAGGTTAAAGGAAGTTCTGGGCGATGCAAGCATAGATCCTCAGAGGATACTTACAGAAGCCGCTGTGTTTGCTGATAAAACTGCGGTCAATGAAGAGACAGTCAGACTGAGAAGCCATTATTCTCAGCTGGAGTCAGTGCTTGAAAAGACCGAGCCTGTAGGAAGAAAGCTTGATTTCATAGTTCAGGAGATGAACCGTGAGGCTAATACGACGGGTTCAAAGGTGTGCGATGCAGAGCTTGCACATAAGGTTGTTGAAATAAAGGCGGAAATAGAGAAAATAAGGGAACAGATACAGAATATAGAGTAACGGAGAGAGCGTATGAGACTGATAAATATAGGATACGGAAATATGCTTTCGTCATCGAGGATAATCGCTATAGTGAGTCCCGATGCAGCCCCCGTTAAAAGAATGATCCAGAATGCACGGGAAAAGGGAATGCTCATTGATGCGTCATGCGGCAGAAAGACAAAGGCGGTAATAGTAACGGACAGCGACCATGTTGTGCTGTCTGCCGTACAGCCGGAGACAGTAGCTCACCGTGTCAATGAGAGCAATGAGGAGGAAGGAACAAATGAAAAATGATGCTCTTCTTGTGGTGATATCGGGTGCCGCAGGAACAGGCAAGGGTACAGTTGTAGAGGAGCTTGCCAAAGACAGCAATATCAGGGTGTCGGTATCTGCTACTACCCGTCAGCCGAGGGGAAAAGAAGTAAACGGCAGGGAGTACCATTTTCTGAGCAGGGAAAAATTCTCCGAAATGATAAAGGAGAACGGTTTTCTGGAATATGCCGAATATGTCGGCAACTGCTACGGCTCTCCGCGCAGACAGGCTGAGGAATGGATGGAGCAGGGAAACGATGTTATACTTGAGATAGAGGTGCAGGGCTGTCAGCAGGTAAAGGCAAACAGACCTGACTGTGTCAGCATATTTATCCTGCCGCCCTCCATGGAAGAACTTGAAAACAGGCTCAGAAACAGAGGTACCGAGACAGAGGAGCAGATAAAGGCCCGTCTCGGAAGAGCAAAGGAAGAACTGAAGCTTGCACAGACCTATGATTATCAGGTGGTGAACGACACGGTGGAAGCCTGTGTCGGCAGAATAAGAGAGATATTCCGCACCGAAAAGGAAAAAAGACAGCAGATAAGATGACGACTATCACAGAGAAAAGGAGATGCTTGTTATGTACGAGAAATACACAAGACCGTCGGTTGATGACATTTTTGCAGGAAAGGTGAGCAAGTATGCGCTTGCCATTGCAGTTGCAAAGAGGGCAAGAGAGCTTACGGAGGATATGCAGAAGGATAAGGGCAAGGTCTGCGATAAGCCTGTGCTTGTTGCTGCCGATGAATTCAGAGAGCATAAGTACGCTATCCTTGAGCCTGAGACGGACGACTGATGACAGAAGGATATCTTGCGGCAGGTGTTGCCGTAGAGAATACAGCCTATCATTTTGACAAGCTGTATGATTACCTTATACCCGATGAAATGAGGGACGCTGCAAGGGCAGGATGCCGTGTCATGATAAGCTTCGGCCACGGACCTCTGAGACAGGGCATGATAATGGAGCTTCATAATGTAAGCGATATAACAGCGCTTAAAAGCGTCAGTGAGATAATTGATAAAGAGCCTGTACTCACTGAGGAGCTTGTAAAACTTGCCTTTGATATGAGCGAGAGGTGCTTCTGTACGCTTTTTGAAGCCTGTAAGGCTATGCTGCCGACCGGTCTTTCGGTAAAGATAATGTATAACTATTCTCTGTCAGGAAAAAGTCTGACAGACAAGGAGGAAAGCTCCCTTAGTGAGACCGAAAGGCAGATAATAGCCGTTTTAAAGGCTGCAAAAGCTCCGATGAGAGAGGACAGGCTTATCAAAGGCCTTGGTCTTGATGATGAGAGCCTTCTGACAGCTCTATACAAAAAGGGCATAATCAGCAGGACAGAGCAGCTTAAAAAGCGGCTTCAGGACCAGAGTGTAAGAATGGTAACGCTTATAGATGACGAAAGCGAAAGAAAGCTTACACCTTCACAGAAGTCTGTTATAGATGTGCTGCGCTCGGTGGGTGACGTATCGAAGAAGGAGCTTTGTTATTTTACGGGTGTAAGCTCCTCTGTTACGGATAACCTTGTTAAAAAGGGTATTTGTGCATATTATGATGCCGAGCCGCCAAAGGCTGAGGAGACTCCTTCGGATCATAAAGACACTGAGGAGATAACCCTCACAGATAAGCAGAATGAGGTTTATAACGGGCTTATGAAGCAGTATCAGAGCGGCAGGGCATCTGCTGCGCTGCTTTACGGCATTACGGGCAGCGGAAAAACCTCTGTATTCATGAAGCTGATAGACAGAGCAAATGAGGATAATAAAGGCATTATCTGCATGGTGCCTGAAATTGCGCTGACACCGCAGCTTTTAGATAAATTTACGGCAAGATACGGGGACAGGGTGGCTGTGTTCCACAGCGGACTGTCGCTTTCAAAAAGACTTGAGGAATGGAAAAGGGTAAAGAACGGACAGGCAAATATTGCCGTAGGCACACGCTCTGCCGTTTTTGCACCCCTTAAAAATATCGGTCTTATAGTAATGGACGAGGAGCAGGAGTATTCCTATAAATCCTCATCGACACCACGGTTTCATGCAAGAGAGCTTGCAAAGCTGAGATGTGTATATAATAACTGTATGCTGCTGCTGTCATCGGCGACACCTTCCCTTGAAAGCTATTATCTTGCAAAAGAGGGAAGATATACCCTGTATACGCTTGACAGCCGGTACGGAACTGCAAAGCTGCCGAAGGTAATAAAGACGGATATGTACAGGGAGCTTCAGAGCGGCAGCAGCTCGGATCTCGGCTCGGAGCTGCTTGAGGCTATAGAAGATAACCTCGAAAAAGGACATCAGTCAATTATACTTCTTAACAGAAGAGGACATAATACATTTGTATCGTGCCGTTCGTGCAGATCGGTGCTCTCATGTCCTAACTGTTCTATTTCGCTTACCTATCACAGCGCAAACAACAGGGTGATGTGTCACTACTGCGGTTATTCTTTACCCGTGCCTGACAAATGTCCCGAATGCGGCTCTGAGAAGCTGAGGTTTGCGGGTGCGGGAACACAGAAGGCGGAATCCGAGCTTGCGGAGCTTTTTCCTTCGGCAAGAATTCTCCGTCTGGATACGGACTCGACAATGCAGAGGTATGCATACGAAAAAAAACTCAGTGCATTCCGTCAGGGAGAGTATGATATAATGCTCGGCACACAGATGGTTGCAAAGGGACTTGATTTTGAGAATGTGACCCTTGTGGGAGTCCTGTCGGCAGATGTGATGATGCATTCCGATGATTTCCGCAGCTATGAGAGAACATTCTCACTGCTTACGCAGGTGGTCGGGCGCTCCGGCAGAGGAGAACTTGAGGGAAGGGCTGTGATACAGACCTTTGAGCCTGAAAATCCCGTTATTGAAATGGCGGCAGAGCAGGATTATATAAAGTTCTACGAGAGCGAGATCGACCTGAGAAGGATAATGCTGTATCCGCCGTTTTCGGATATATGCGTTGTGGTTTTTGTCTGTGAGGACAAGGGCAAGGCGCATTCGGCATCTGAATACTTTGCAAAAAGTCTGTCTGAGCTTGCAGGCGAAAAATATCCGGAGCTGCCGCTCAGGGTAATCGGTCCTGCTCCTGCAGCGGTTGCAAGGGTAGGTGGAAAATACAGGTTCAGACTTATAATAAAATTCAAGAACAGCAAACGCTTCAGACAGATGCTTTCCGGCCTTCTTACGGAGACAGGAAAGCACAGGGGATTTTCCGGCGTCACGGTTTATGCGGATATAGACCCGGATAATATTTTATGATAAATTTCCGTCTGCCGAGGCAGAAAGGGAGGAGCAATATGGCTATAAGAAACATAGTCAAGGAGGGCGATCCGATACTTACAAAGGTCTGCCGTCCCGTAGAAAAATTTGATGATAAGCTGAAAACACTTTTAGACGATATGTACGAGACCATGAAGAACAGCGAGGGAGTAGGTCTTGCAGGTCCTCAGGTCGGTATTCTCAGAAGAATATTCGTTATTGATATAGGTGACGGCGTTATTGATTTCGTCAATCCGAGAATAATAAAGACCTCAGGGGTGCAGGAAGCAAACGAGGGCTGTCTCTCATGTCCGGGCGAATTCGGTATAACAAGGAGACCTAT
This sequence comes from uncultured Ruminococcus sp., assembly GCA_902767175.1. Lineage (GTDB taxonomy): Bacteria > Bacillota > Clostridia > Oscillospirales > Acutalibacteraceae > UBA1213. The sequence goes on along the minus strand of CACXGH010000210.1, from coordinate 13,746 downwards.
GTATGTCACAGTAGAGGCATACAACCGTGAGGGGGACAGATTTACGCTCAATGCTGAGGGACTTATGGCTCAGGCTATCAGTCACGAAAACGACCACCTTGACGGCATACTCTTTAAGGAGCATATTATCCGCAAAGCAGAGGATTAAGACCTTCGGAGGAATGTAAATTGAAGATAGTATTTATGGGAACGCCGGATTTTGCTGTGCCGTGCCTTGAAGCTCTGATAAAGGACGGCAATGAAATAGCAGGTGTATTTACTCAGCCCGACAAGCCTAAGGGCAGGGGAAATAAAATGACTCCGCCGCCTGTGAAGGTCTGTGCTCAGGAACATGGGATAAATGTATATCAGCCCGATACACTCAAAGGCGGTGAGGCACTTGATATTTTAAAGGAGCTTTCTCCGGAAATGATAGTAGTAGTAGCATACGGCAAGCTGCTGCCTGAGGCTGTGCTCGACCTGCCTGAGCTTGGCTGTGTAAACGTCCATGCATCACTGCTGCCCGAATACAGGGGAGCGGCTCCTATTCAGAGGGCGGTGCTTGACGGTAAAAAGAAAACAGGAGTTACCGCAATGCTTATGGATATCGGACTTGATACAGGCGATATGCTTATGAAGTCTGAGCTTGAAATTGGCGAAAATGAGACCTCAGAGGAGCTGCACGACAGACTTTCAGTGCTCGGAGCTGAGCTGATCGTAAAGACAGTACACGCCGCTGCAGAAGGAACTCTTAAAAGGGAAAAGCAGGACGATTCAAAAAGCTGTTATGCAGCCATGCTTACAAAGGATATGTCTCCTGTTGATTTCAGAAGAACAGCGAAGGAAATACACAATCAGGTCAGAGGGCTGTATCCATGGCCGAGTGCGTCTGCAGTGCTGAACGGCAGGAAAATAAAAATTCACCGTACTGCTGCGGCACAGGGCAGCGGACAGCCCGGACAGGTACTGTCGCTGGATCCGTTCATTGCAGCCTGCGGTGAAGGTGCCATAGAAATTATTGAGGTTCAGGCAGAGGGCAAGAAAAGAATGTCTGCTCAGGCATTTCTGAACGGACTGCGTATAACTGACCCGTCAGAGCTGAAATTTGAGACAGAATAATTAACGGAGGTGAAGAACTTGTCCGCATCGTCAAGACAAACCGCATATACTGCGCTGATGCGTGTAGAGGAAAACCGTTCCTATTCAAATATAACACTTGACAGTGAGCTTGAAAAAAGCGGTCTTTCCGGAAGGGACAAGAGCTTTGCCGCAAAGCTGTTTTACGGTGTACTCGAAAACAGACTTCTGCTTGACTATAATATAGCTGTACGCTCCTTAAGGTCTGTCCGTGAGACGGATACGGGAGTGCTTGTGCTGCTGAGGCTCGGTTTATATCAGCTTTTCTTTGCTGACAGTGTTCCGCCGCCGGCGGCTGTAAATGAAACGGTTGCACTGTGCAGAAATAACGGTCTTGCAGAGGCTTCGGGCTTTGTAAACGGTATTTTAAGAGCTGCCGCAAGAGATGCAAAGCTTCGGCTGCCCGATCCGAAAAAAGGAAAGAATAAATACCTTTCTATAAAATATTCATGCCCTGAAAAAATCGTCTCGCTATGGAGAAAAAGCTACGGTGATGAGCTGACTGAGGGAATCCTTTCATCATTGTCAGAAAGACCTCCTCTTTGTATCCGTGTAAATACGCTGAAAACAACAGCACAGGAGCTTAAAAGCAGGCTTGAGGACAGAGGAGTCAGGGCGGAATGCTCCGATATATTGAAGGACTGTCTTTTGCTGTCCGAAACGGGAGCGATAGAAAGACTGCCCGAATTTGAACAGGGTCTTTTTCATGTTCAGGACAGAGCATCTCAGCTATGCTGCAGTCTGCTTGATCCGGAAGAAAATGAAGTGCTGCTCGATATGTGCTCTGCTCCGGGAGGAAAAAGCTTTACCTGTGCCGAGCTTATGAACGGAAAGGGCAGGATCGTTTCTCTTGATCTGTACAGCTCAAGGCTTGGTCTTGTTAACAGCGGTGCCGGGCGCTTAGGAATAGAAATAATTAATACAAAAGCCTGCGATGCATCGGCTTTTGATGAAAAGATAAAGGCCGACAGAGTATTGTGTGATGTCCCGTGCTCAGGGCTGGGAATAATAAGAAGAAAGCCCGAACTCAGATACAAGCCTGATCTGGGGCTTGATGAGCTGCCCGGGCTGCAGTACCGTATACTCTGCAATGCATCACGCTTTGTAAAAAGCGGAGGAAGACTGCTGTATTCGACCTGCACGCTTAATCCTGACGAAAACGGAAGGAATGTGCAGCGTTTTTTAGATGAGCATGAGGATTTTGTTCCGTCAGAGCTGAAACTGCCAAAGGGTGTTTCAAGGGGAATTGACGAAAGTTCAAACTGCCTTACACTGTTTCCGCATATAAACGGAACTGACGGATTTTTTATAAGCTTATTTCAAAGGAAGTGAAGGATATGCAGAAGGATATAGGTTCAATGTATCTGAGTGAACTGCGTGACGAATTGTCAGAGCTTGGTGAGCCTGCATACAGGGCAGCTCAGATATATAAATGGGTGCAGTCCGGAGCTAAATCCTTTGATGAAATGACCAACATATCAAAGAAATTAAGAGAAAAACTTGTAGAGAATTACTATATATCATTTGCAACTATTGAAAAAAAATTGATTTCGGATTATGATGATACAAGAAAATATCTATTCAGCTTTCGGGACGGAGAGACAGTTGAGTCCGTATTGATGAAATACCATCACGGCTATACGAGCTGTATTTCCACTCAGGCAGGCTGTAAAATGGGCTGTACCTTCTGCGCCACGGGACAGGGAGGATTTTTCCGGAACCTTACTGCCTCTGAAATGCTTTCACAGATTCGTGCAGAGCAGGAGGACAATAATATCAGGATATCGAATATAGTTCTTATGGGAATGGGTGAGCCGCTGGATAACTTCGACAATGTACTGAGGTTTCTGTATCTTGTCAGCAGTGGGGACGGAATGAACATAGGAATGCGGCACATATCGCTGTCGACCTGCGGACTTGTGCCTAAGATATATGAGCTTGCAGATAAAAAGCTGCAGCTTACGCTTTCGGTGTCGCTGCACGCTCCCAGCGACCAGATAAGGAGCAGAACAATGCCCGTGAACAGGAAATATCCGATCGGTGAGCTTCTGAAAGCCTGCCGGTATTATATAGAACAGACAGGCAGGAGGATATCCTTTGAATATGCCATGATAGACGGTGTGAACGACAGTGATGCAAATGCTGCAGAGCTTGCGTCGAGACTCAAAGGTATGCTGTGCCATGTAAATCTTATCCCTGTAAATTCTGTCGGCGGAACAGGCTATAAAAAAAGCCGGCAGGACAGGATACGCAGCTTTATTTCAGTGCTTGAGCGTTCAGGTATAACAGCTACGGTGAGAAGAACGCTCGGCAGTGATATCAACGCCTCGTGCGGTCAGTTGAGACGGGCGTATAAAAAGGAGGAACAAACAGAATGAAAGTGTATTCCGCAAGCGATATCGGACTTATCCGTTCGTCAAATCAGGACTGCTGCAAAACAGGCAGCTTTTCTGACAGCAGCGTCTGGGCAGTGGTATGTGACGGAATGGGCGGTGCAAACGGCGGCTGTACGGCAAGCAGTGTTGCGACAGAGTCTATATCGCAGAGGCTCCTTGAAATGTATCGACCTGATATGACCGATGAGGAGATAAGAGAGCTGATGGAGGTATCTGTCAGCGAGGCAAATCTCAGGGTCTATGATATGGCTCAGAATGATATGTCACTAAACGGTATGGGAACAACGGTAGTATGTGCTGTATTAAGGGGAGACCGGCTTCATATAGTCCATGCAGGAGACAGCAGGGCTTATCTATATAAGAATGACAGTGTTACTCGTCTTACTACAGACCATTCCGTCGTGCAGGAACTTATCGCTGCAGGACAGATAACAGAGGAGCAGGCAAGGACACACCCGAACAGGAATATTATTACAAGAGCGCTCGGAGTTGAGCCGTTTCTCACCACAGACTATAATACTGCAGAATTCACGGGCGGCTGTGTGCTGATGATATGTACAGACGGATTGTCGGGCTATTTCACCGATGATGATATTTGCGGTTTCATTCGTTCTACACCTGACGAAGAGCTTACCGAAAAGCTTATAAACGCTGCTAAGTCTCAGGGCGGCAGCGATAATATAACTGTCGCTGTCATATCCGGCAGACAGTGAATAAAAAGAAGGGAGTTTTCTTATGGATAAATATACCGGCAAAAGACTCGACGGAAGATATGAGATTCAGGAGCTTATAGGCGTAGGCGGAATGGCTATGGTATATAAGGCTCATGATAAGCTTGATGATAAAACGGTTGCCATAAAAATTCTGAAAGATGAATTTCTCGGCAATGAGGAATTTATCAGACGCTTCAAGAACGAGTCAAAGGCGATAGCAGTGCTGTCCCACCCGAATATAGTAAAGGTGTATGATGTCAGTTTCGGTGACAGGATACAGTATATCGTCATGGAATATATTGACGGCATTACACTCAAGGAATATATCGGTCAGCAGTCCTCTATACCGTGGAAAGAGGCTGTACATTTTACTGTACAGATACTTCAGGCTCTGCAGCACGCTCATGAAAAGGGCATTGTTCACAGGGACGTAAAGCCGCAGAATATCATGCTCCTGCAGGACGGCACTATAAAGGTCACGGATTTCGGTATTGCACGGTTCTCAAATAACGAGACGAAGACCATGACAAACAAGGCTATAGGTTCAGTTCATTACATAGCTCCCGAACAGGCAAAGGGCAGTGTTACAGACGGCAAGGCTGATATATATTCAGTCGGTGTTATGCTCTATGAAATGCTTACGGGCAGGCTTCCGTTTGATGCAGACAGTGCTGTATCGGTTGCGATAATGCAGCTTCAGGCAGAACCAAAGCCTCTTCGTGAGATAAACGAAAATGTTCCGGAGGGACTTGAGGAAATAACACTCAGGGCTATGAGAAAAGAGCCTTCTCAGCGTTACTCAAGCGCTGAGGAAATGCTTGAGGCAATTGAATTGTTCCGCAAGGATCCGTCAACAAGATTTAATTACAGCTATTTTGTTGACGGTGCACCGACTAAGTATGTTGAAACATTGAAAGAGACAAAAACACCTAAGCCTGTTGAGACATACAGTGATGATTTCGGCGGATATTATGAAGAACCTGCCCCGTCACGCTCAAAGACTGTAGTAAAATGGATAACAGTTCTTGTAAGCGTATGTGTTCTTGCAGCGTTCATATTCTTCTTTGTGCTTATCGTTCAGAATATTGCAAAACAGAATGAAATTGAAACTGTAGATGTACCTAATTTTGTCGGCAGAAATATTGAAGAAATACAGAGCAATAAGAGCTATAAGTTCAATTTCCGTATTATCGACACCAACGAAGGCTCTACACCCAATGAGGTAGTAGCCCAGACACCAGAAGCGGGTACAAAGAAGATAAAGGAAAATGCAACTATCAAGCTTACTGTATATACAAACAAGAAGAAGGTTGAAGTACCCAAGGTAAAGAACTATCTTGAGGAGAAGGCAATAGAGAAGCTTGCTGATAAGGGCTTTGATTCATATGATGTCCAGAGAGTATACAGTTCCGATGTAGCAAAGGGCTATGTCATAGACTGTACACCGCAGGAGGGTACTGCTCAGTACCCCGACACAACACTCACACTCATCGTAAGCAACGGCCCTGCACCCGAGCCTATTGAGATACCAAGCGTTTCAGGCAAGTCTTTCGACAGGGCAAAGGCAGACCTCGAGGCATTGGGCTTCAAGACAGAAAAAGCAATGGTAGCAAGCAGCCTTGAGGCAGGCACTGTAATCGGTACAGACCCGCTGGCCGGCAATAAAGTTACTAAGAGAAAGATAACCATTCAGGTAAGTGACGGCAGTAAGATAAGAAAAGCACTTGACTATGATGTAGACCTTCCCGAAGAGGAGTACGGCGAGATAACCGTAAAGGTAATTCAGAATGAGAACAACGGTAAAAATACCGTTCTGAGCGAAGTAAACGGAATTATCCCCGGTGAGGGCAACAAGGTAACTATACACCTTGATCCCGACGGTGCTGTAAACGATCAGAAGCAGATAACTGTTATGGTTGACGGCAAGAGATACGAGACGCTTGTATTTGACTTCAAGGAGCAGACCGTAAAGAGAACGTACATTGACAGTGAGTATCAGATAAAGCAGCCAAGCTACATGGATGATAAGATAGCAGCATTCTATGAGCTGCAGAACTATGTTGACTATTCGGTCTACAGCCTGCATGACGCAAGCAATGCAAAGAAGATAGTGGACAAGACGATCGAACCGTACGGAAAGTATGACGAAAAGACAAAGAAGTATTCGGGAGCGATCTTTGATGCGAGATCTATCAAGGAGATAAATGAACTTGTTGAAGCAGCCAAAGCTGAAATAGACGAGGCTCTCGGCTTGAATGAGCCGTCACAGGAGCCTTCTGAGCCTTCCGATGAGTCTTCAAACGAGCCTTCCGATGAATCCTCAGACGAATCTTCTGATGAATCCTCGGAAGAGTCCGAAGATGAATCCTCAGATGAGTCCTCTGAAGAATCCGAGGATGAATCCTCCGAGGAAGAGCCTATAGAAGAGCCTTCTGAGGAAGAACCTGAGCCTGAGGAATAACGGGCAGAGCTATGGAAAAATTAACAGGATTGATAGTTAAGGCAATCAGCGGTTTCTATTATATTGAAGCCGCTGATGTGCTTTATGAATGCAAAGCGAGGGGAGTATTCCGCAAAAAGGGAATAACGCCTGCTGTAGGGGACAGGGCGGAGATAACAGTTCTTGATGACGGAACGGCAGCTGTAGATGCGATACTCCCGAGAAAGAATTCACTGGTAAGACCGCCTCTTGCAAATCTTGACAGGCTTTTTATTGTGGCTTCGGTCTCAGAGCCGTCGCCGAGCACGCTTATAATAGATAAAATATCGGCTGTTGCGGTAGAAAAGGGCATTGAGCCAGTGATAGTATTTACTAAGTCAGACCTTGCAGACTGTGATGAGCTGCTTTCTATATATCGCAGTGCAGGAATAAGGGCGATGTCCTACAGCATACATTCACATCAGGATAAGCAGGAGCTTACGGCTTTGCTTGAGGGGAAAATATCGGCATTTACGGGAAATACGGGAGTGGGAAAATCCTCACTGCTGAATTCGCTTTTCCCCGAGCTTGAGATAGAAACGGCTGAGATAAGCAAAAAGCTTGGACGAGGCAGACATACCACAAGACACAGTGAGCTTTATAAGGTTGGCAGAGGATATGTAGCGGATACTCCCGGTTTTTCTACCGTTGATATTGAACGGTACGAAGTAATAATGGGAGATGAGATAGCATACTGTTTCCCTGAGTTCAGAGAATATCTTACACAGTGCCGCTTCTCGACCTGTACACACACCTGTGAAAAGGGCTGTGCCGTTTTAGATGCGGTAAGTGCAGGGAAAATTCCTGTATCACGGCATAACAGCTATAAGGCTATGTATGATGAAGTTAAAAATATCCCTGCGTGGGAAATGAAAAAACGGCAGTCAAATTAAAGGCGGTTCGGAATATGACAGGAAAACGTTGTGTTATTATCGGTGCGTCGCCGGAAAATGACATCTCGGAAGTGAAACACCTGATAAAAGATGATGATATAATAGTATGTGCCGACGGAGGATATGAAAAGGCTGTAACGGCAGGACTAAAACCCGATATAATAATAGGCGATTTTGATTCCGCACCTGTTCCGGTGAATTCTTCATGTGAAGTGATAAAGCTCCCTGTTATGAAGGATGACACTGATACGATGTTTTGCATAAGGGAGTTTATCAGAAGGGGCTGCAGTGAATTTCTGCTTTTAGGCATGACGGGAGGCAGACCCGACCACACTGTAGCAAACTATTGTGCATTGCTGTTTCTTGCACAAAGGGGCTTTAAGGGCTGTATAGCAGATGAGAAAGGCTTATATTATGTGCTTAAGAACTACAGCATGGAGATAAAAAACAAAAGCGGAAAGGGCTTTGCCGTGTTTCCGTTCGGCTGTAAAGAATGCAGTGTTGAGCTGAAAGGCTTTTTATATGAAGTGAATGACATAATGTTAACGGCAGAATTCCCATTAGGTGCAAGCAATACGATAAATTCTGATAATGCGTTTGTCGGAATAAAAAACGGCAGTGCGCTCGTAATGATCTATGGATAATTAAAGGCTGATGAAGGTTAAAGCTTTCATCAGCTTTTGTTTTTTCTCAGAAAGCTGTGTCAAAAACCGGGATCGTGTATATTATATTAGTGTAAGCAGCATACAGAATGCGCTGACAACGGTACAGGGAGGAATGAGTGTGAAAAAATGTGTTAGAAACGGTAATATGCTGGCTTTCAGTCTCGGAATGCTTGCTGCAAGTATTCTTCCTCCGTGGTGGATAGCTGTTGTGGCGGCTGTACTGCTGACGATAACAACCTTTGTCTGCGGCAGATGCCGCAGGTGCTGATCTTGCGAAAGGGGTACTTATTTATGAAAATCGTTATTGTTGATAAGCCTAAGTTCTGGAGCTTCTTCCTCAGAAAGATCTTCGGCATTAAAAAACAGTCTGACGCAAACCTTCAGCAGACCTTTGTAAGATAAGGAGGTTTTGATATGAGCATCGTTGTTATAAAAAAGCCTGAGCTTCATAATATTATTCTTAAAAGAGTATTCCGTGTAAAAAAACAAAATGACAGAATTATACCGCAGGTTACGGTAAAATAATAACAGTGACTTTAATTTACGAAATATTTTTCAGTATTGTTTGAAAAACAGGAACATATATGGTATAATTAAACTGAAAAAATATGGACGGTGAAACATATGCTTGAGCGTATTCAAGCCTGGGACGACAGAATGCTTATGCTGCTGGCAAAAAGGCATACTAAATTCCTTAACAGGCTTATGATATTAGTCACCTCCACCGGCGACAACGGCTTTATCTGGTTTGCTCTGTCTCTCCCGTTCCTGCTGATGAACAAGGGGAGACTTATGGGCTTTACAATGCTTGCCGCAATGGGGATAGCTTCCCTGACAGGTGAGGTGACAATTAAACATATAGTAAAAAGAGTCCGCCCCTGCAAAAAGGCGTTTGAGGAATATCTTCTGATCGAAAACCCACCCCATTACTCCTTTCCCTCGGGTCATACAACGGCTTCGTTCGCCGTTGCGGCGGTATTTATGTGTATGTGCCCTATGTGGTACTTTCCTGTAGTTATGTATGCACTGCTGATATCTTTCTCAAGACTTTACTTATTGGTGCATTATCCATCTGATGTAATAGCAGGAATGATAATAGGCACAGTATGCGGTCTTGTGGCTATACCTGTTGCAGGTTCTATCCCTCTGTTTACTTTTCAGTTTTAGATCATTCTTTAGCTCCCCGGGCTTCCGGGGAGCTTTTTTAAAAATAATAAATGAAAGTTTCTCACAATTCGACCTTTAGAGGTCGAATTTTTTTGTTATTTAAGGGTGTAGTGAAAGGGGGATTTTTATTAAAGAATGATAGGATAACCGATATGCAGCAAAAATATACACAGAGCATATTCGGTAAAGGTCAAAAATAAAGGAGGAGAGCAATGAATAATATTATAAGGCTTGCACAGAACAGAGCCTATAAAACAGGTCTCCGGATAAAAGACGGAGAAGAGGATTATATCCTTGCGGAGAACGAATACCTTGTACTCGGAATTAAAAAATATGCTTATTATAACGGATATATTCTGAAAAAGACTATCTATCCGCAGGCGTATGACTATGACATTAATGCCTATATAGTAACGCTTTCGACAGACGAGACCAATCTTGAGCCGGGAACATATTTCTATGATATAGCCCTTGTAAGAGGAGATAACGAAATGGAAAAGATAATCGGCTGCACCGAATTTGAGGTGATAAGGTCGGTAGTAAGGAGAGATGAACAGTGCTGACGGGTGTAATAAATCATCTTGATATGCTCGTAGGCGAGCTTTGTCCGCCGACATCAAAACACCTTGAGGGTGACCATATCTATGCGAAGTCCGCCCTTAAAATGCATATTTATCCCGTTCTGTCCGAGACAGCTGAGATAACCTGTCAGCAGGCTGAGAGACTTACCTTTGACGGTACCCAATATGTTATGACGTCTTATCATCCCAAGGATATTGACACGATAGAGGTCGATATGAAGAAGGATAATGAAAAGGAGAGAATGTATGTCTTTGGGTGCCGCTCTATGGGTGTATCGGTCGATAATAATTTTTATCTTGCCTGCGTATATAATGTCACTTATCCGTCTTTCGCTTCCGATGAAAATATGATCCTGAATGCGGTAAGTCATTCGGAAATGCATACGGTATCACTGGGTCAGCACGGATATTATCTTGACGGCGAGCTTCAAAAGGAGTTTACAAATGCAGTATTCGATTCTGCACAGACATTGTGCATTGGCGCACTAAATGACAGCGGAACACTGGACAGCCGTATGTTTTCGGGTGAAATCTATTCCGTAAGGATATACAGGGGAAATAATCTCCTGCATGAGTACATACCTGCAAGCGAGAGAGGCACAGAGGGACTCTATGACCTGCAGACGGGAAGGTTCTATCCGAGAATGTCTGCTGTCGGTACGGTTGTGGAAATTTCGGGCAGACCTCCTATAGTTCTGAACAGTGCAGGAGAATCAATGAAGGAACTTATCATCTACGGAAACAGCAGAGGTGTAGGAGACTATGACAGTGAAACAGGAAAGTATGCTATTCCCGTAACGGTGAGAGGAAAGAATATCTTTGATAAAGACAACGCCGATATAGTTGAGCTTTATCCGAATACAGACGGCACAGCAACTGCATCGGGAACAACATCGGCTACACGGCAGAGAAGCTTTTGTATGCGTGTGTCGCCGAATACGGATTATACCGTATCGGTGCTGTATTCGGGCGGAGTAACTGCGAGAGTGGCAGGTTATTCCTCTTATCCTGCGGCAGGAGCACAATGTGAGTTTGTAGACAGAGAGCTTGTGTCTCTTACTCCGATGGTGAACAGCTTTACGACCACAGGTAACACGAATTATATCCTGTGCTATTTCTCATACGGCAGAGACGATGCAAGTATTCCCGAGGTGCTTGAGCACATTCAGCTTGAATATGGTCTTACAGCTACGGATTATGATCCTTACATCGTATCAAGGACGGTTTTGTATACAGACTCGCCTCTTATGGAGGGAGAGTTCACGTCTGAAAGCGGTGACATTGAAACGATAGTACTTTCGCAGGGCAGGAACAGTATTTCTGTAGGAACACAGATACAGCCCGACAGTATAACAATAAAATATCTTATTTAATAAGGAGGAAGGATATGAGCATAAAAAGAAGAGCCGTATCAAAATACGGAACCGAGCTTAGCTTTATTACAGCGTTTATAACAGAGATTACATCGGCTGATGAGCGGATAAGCTGTATCACAGAGGATCTGACGGAGCAGTTTTCCGGTGAGAACAACACTCCGAGCTTTTCAATAAATATAGCAGATATATGTGTACTTACGTTTACAAGAAGCAGTGCACTTTTATATACGGATTATATGTATACTGTGACCGACAGCAATAATATAGTTGTGGGACAGTTATATTTCTGCAATTCGACAGTCGAGAGAGGTGCATTTGCGACAAGGAGCTGGAAGTACAATGCAGCTGCAAACGATGGTGTTATCAATCTGTCTTTCTGCTCTTTCAATCAGGAGATTAACTCTCCTGAAATAGCTTGTACTGTTATTATTGATGATAATAACGGGTGTTACAGTATAATGTCAGATAAAACAGCAGCAATAGGCGGAGTGTTTGTTGACAGTGGGGCATCAGCTCTGAAAAAGATTGACAGACTGCCTTATATTTACAGTACGGACAGCAGCTCGACTGTGGAGCTGATAAGAAACAAGGTGTTTGTAAGGAACAGCTCCGGTGAAAGAGTCTTTGTCACCGATAGTCTTTATGATATTTCAGAGGTTGCGGTAAATTCGGTATTGACGATAGGACTTAAAAACTATTTTTCGCTTGATGAATATACTATAATGGAGGTCTGACATGGAGGCTGCGATAATAACATCACTTATTGCCTTCGGCGGCTCTCTTATAGGAACCTTTGCGGGAATAATAACAAGCACCAAGCTGACGGAATATAGACTTAAGGAGCTTGAAAACAAGGTGGAGAAGCATAACAGCTTAGTGGAGAGAATGTATCTGATAGAGGACAGAATGAATCTCAGCGAGGAAAAATGCAAGGTCACAGACCACAGATTAAAGGCTCTTGAGGAGGAACGCAAATGAAAGGCAATATGAAAATATGGATAAGGGCGGCATTGGTGAGGGCTGTAAAGACCTTTGCGCAGACCGCTGCAGCAGGTATCGGAGTTACAGCAACAATCGGCTCAGTAGATTGGGCAGGAGTTGCATCAACTGCCGTGCTGGCTGCGATTTTGTCATTGCTTACCTCAGCGGCAGGCTTGCCCGAGGTAAAGAAAGAGGAGGAGAAGAAATGAAAGGTATTGACGTATCAAATGCAAACGGAAAACTCGATTGGGAGAAAATAAAGAAAGCAGGAATGGATTTTGCGATCATAAGAAGCTCTTACGGTTCGGATATTCCCGGGCAGACGGACAGACAGTTTGCAAATAACGCAGACGGCTGTAAAAAATACGGTATTCCTTTTATGACCTACCATTTCGGATATTTTATAGACGAGGATAAGGCAAAAGAGGAAGCAGACCATGCAATAAGACTTGCTAAGGAATATCCTGAAATAAAGGCGATTGCCCTTGATGTAGAGGAAGATACGGAGCGATATGCCCGTGAAATGGGTATGTCCCCGGATTGGACGGCTTGCTGCGGGGCTTTTCTTGATAAAGTAAAGAAAGCAGGCTATATTCCCGTCTTTTATACTAATCAGAATTGGATGAATAACAAGCTTGATTATAAAAAGCTGGAAAAGTACCCTCTGTGGCTTGCAGCACCCGATGCACCCGAAAGCGTTCCGATGCGATACAGCAATCTTGTTCTGTGGCAGAATAGCTGGAAGGGCAGGATAGAAGGCATTAATGGCTATTTCGATACCGATATATGCTCTAATGACGAGCTGTTTTCATGCGGAGATAATAAGGACGATGATGACGGAAAGGCAGAGCATATAAGTTCCTCATCTGAGGTGAATGAAGATGTTGAGATAACAGCGCAGGACGGTGTAAATCTGAGAAAAGGCCCCGGCACCGGCTTTAAAATAACAGGCGGTATTCCATGCGGAGAAACAGTGCATATAAGCCGAAAGACCTCCGGCGGAGGATATATCTGGGGACTTACCGAATACTGCGGCAGAAAGGGTTGGATCGCACTTGACTATACGAAAAAAGTGCCTCAAAAAAGCATAGACGAGATAGCACATGAGGTTATCAGAGGATTATGGGGCTCAGGAGATGAGCGTGAAAGGCTTCTTACCGAGGCAGGATATAACTACGAAAAGGTGCAGAATAGAGTAAACGAGCTGCTTTCATAAGCGGCTCATAAAAAAATCCGGAGTCAGCTCAAATGCCTGATTCCGGATTTTTCTGTATTTAATAAGAAAAAATGCTCAGTTAAACAAGGAGCAAAGCTCCAACAAGCTCGCTTGATTGGAGCGAGCGACGCCGTCAACAGACGTCGGGGAGCTTTAGCTCCTG
>CACXGH010000209.1 GCA_902767175.1 uncultured Ruminococcus sp. | reverse complement strand
GTGTCCGGTGGACACCTCTGCCGAAGGCAGAAGCACCGACCGAGCCGGCAGGCGAGACTCGGGGGACATCGACGCTTGTTATAAGAAATCAAGGCACGGTATTCTTCAAAGAGTTTACCGTGCCTTGATTTATTGGTTCAATTTTGAAAAATAATTGTATGGGGATTTAACTGCTGTCATGCTGTTGTGAGCTTGTTTGTTTCCTCTCTGATTTCACTGTATAGATCAGCATAATAAGGTGCTGTCTTACTGATATAGTCAGCTTTCGTCTGCACCGATGCAACTGTGGTCAGTTTACCGTCTGACAGGTCATGAATTCCGTAACCGCTTATAAATATTATATGCCCGGGATCATCGGTGAGATATACGAGAACAGCGTTAGGTATATTACCCAAAAGAGACGGTGTGATCTGCTCAAAGTCAATAACTGCGTCAGGATATTTCTGAACTGCATTTATTTCATTAATGATTTTTTCACAGGCGATAATATCTTCTTCTTCTCTGAGTTCTTGATAAACCTTGCTGCTATAACCAATCAGACCCTGATATCCGCTGTTTTCAACTATCTGAGTAAAATCACTGTAAGACAGTCTGCCGACATTTTCTCCTGCGTTTACAGCATTGAGATAAGGTGTTATTACCTCCTCACCGTTCTTTCTCATATCGACGATCCGGGCTATCAGTTCATCGCTGAGGGTCGGATTTTTCATTTTCATTTCTTCCTCGCCCACATCTGCCGATGCATAGTTCTTTATTCCGGTCGTCACCTCAACACCATGCTCCTTAAGAGCCTTTTCTGTCTTTTGTCTCAGTACTCTGTATTCGATTCCTGTATACGGTTTAAACATTGTCAGATCATGATTTACTCCATCAACATATTCGAGCGATTTATAAATATGATCTCTATCCAAAACGACAGCTAATCGTATTTTGTACGGTTTTGTGAATGTAAGCACTTCAATATTTCTTCCCGTTACAATGACTATATGGTCCTCATCATCGGTAAGATAATACTTCACAGCACCTTCGATTGCAGGAGCGTACTCCATTGATTCAATATCAAATAACATATCGGGGTATGCCTGTATCTGAGTTATTTCTGCAACGGCGGCACTGCAGGCAGCACCGTCAATTTCCTGCTGACCTGAGCTTACATACTCATCATACGTCAAGCCGACTCCCGGATTCGGAGTACAATTATATTTTTTGACTATCTCAACTACATCATCATAAGTCAGTCTCGGAGCTGAGGCATCTGCATCTCCTCTTTCAAGAGCATTGAGATACGGTGTACTTTTCAGCTTGCCGCTCTTTCTCATTTCCGCCATTTCCTTGACCAGATAATTTTCGAGGAACGGATAGTCACTTCTTACCTCTTCAAGCTCGGCATCGGTAACAATAATCGCATTTTTTTCTTCCGCAGCCGTTACGCTTGCTTCAACAACACTGTTATTGACGGCTTCATTTTTGTTTGTATTGTTATTGCCTTCACTCTGACTGCCGCAGCCTGCTGCACCCGCAGCGAGTGAAAGGGACATTATCAGTAATAAAAGCCTTTTTTTCATAATATCATCTCCTATTCAACCTTGAAAGTATAGTTACTTGGCAGAACACTTACCGAAAAAGCAATATAATATTTATTGCCTGCTGTCATATTTACATTAAGACTTATACTGCCTGATGATGAGTTTGCCGACGCAACTAAAAATCCAGAGTTATTATATACCTTACATTGCATAGGCAAGGACGAAGACCTCTGCGCAGTAATGACGAATTGTTTTGTAGTGGTCGGAACAGTGCGGAACACATCAGTATCTTTTACAAAATCACCACGGCAGCTTTTTTCCTGCCCGATCGTATAATCAACAGCCGTTTCCGGATATTCACCGGCTATTTCTTTAAATACTGTTGAAACTTGAGTAGTATGGAACGGGAAAGCAGAATCCTTTTGAGTAAACGGATAATCAATTACCGCATATTTATTTGTAATGATAAAAAATCTGAGATTTCCTCCCGAATAATCCCCCTGATTTGCCTTCTCCCAGATATTGTCATTGGTCAAGATTACTCCATCAGAAATCGAACAATTGCTGATGTTATCTAATCCAGGTTTATGTGACCATGTACCATCAGAATTCTGCATATAGTAATGAAAATTCCAACCATCCGAACTAAATTCATAACGATTGAAAACCATTGCAACTAATCTTGAGTTTGAACCATATTGTGGTAAGGTTGTAGAACCGGGATTCCAACTATACTCTTGAATGGTGTACCCAATTCGTTCTGCATCCCACAACATCAAGTCATAAAATTCGTCTGAAAATGCATCGTTTGTCATATACGGATTAGTTTCAATTTGTTGATAAATGTAATAATATTTGTTGTTAACATCTGTTATTCTATTCTGCGTTGAAAACTCCCCCGGCTGTTGTTTGTACCCGACATCTCCATTCACCGGAACTGTATTAACGGTTCCGTTGACTATATTACAGAACGAATAACCGTAGCAGTTCATTCTGTACTTTAAAAGATGCGTCTGTGAAGGAGGAATAATTTCATTATTCACCTTATCAGGATCAAACCTTGAATAGTATTTATTTCCCTGAACGCCGTAATTGAAAGTAATAGTTAATGTCGGGCTGTTTGTAGAACTGTGACAGGACGCAAATGTTACATATTTTACACCCGTATAGTTCTCTAAAGTTTGTGTTCCTTTAAATATTTCATCATTTCCGATGTCAGGTATCATTTTCAAGGAAATATCATCATAGGTGAGCAATATTCCTTCGGAAAGATTTCTTGGAAAAGTTGTAATTATACTGTTAGCGGCTGTTGAAAAGCTGCCGTCAGTATTCTCTTTAAGGTCTAATGTAATGTCCTTAACTTTACCGTTTTCATCTTTATACTTGACAGGATGCGAATACACTTTCATTGTGTTGTTTCCGTCAGCATTCTCAAAGACAAATGTACTCAGATTTGACTCAACAGAATAATTACGTCCTACAAACCGTATTCTTCCGCTTCTGCAGATGAAACAATATCGGGCAGGGTAAAAACTCCGCTCATTTCCGTTTCATCTGAAACGCTGTCCTCAATCGTTGCTGTGACTGCAAAAACATTATAACCCGATGCCATAAAAACGGCTGCTGTCATAATTGCGGCAAATATCCTTTTCTGTTTTCTTGTTTTCAAATGTATTTCCTCCTCTCGTCAAACAGATAATATTCCTGCATTTTATAATTATTACCTTAAACCATCGCATTCACCTCCCATGTGATTTACTGTAATTATTATATCACAACAATCAAAATAATACAATTGTGACCAATCACATTTTTTAGAAAACAAAATGTGTGAAATAAACAAAAAATCTCTCCCTTACGGGAGAGACAAATCTCATGTATATTCGGCTATCCGCCTGAGTGCGTCAAGGTCGGCATTGAACGGTGCCGTCTTTAGCTTTGGCTTGTTCAGCCACAGCAACTCTATAGCATCGTTAAGTATTCCGCCATCTGCCTTTTCCGCTCCGTAAAGCTCCTTATACCATGCCTGCAGCTCATTTATATCGGAAAAACCTGTTCTATCCAAAACATACCTCTGTTCGGACTTCTCACACTCTGCAATATATCCTGCTATAAAATAGCCTACCGCCTTTCCGTGCGGTATATTCCTTCTTATCGTAAGAGGATAACTGAGTCCGTGAGGGAGTGTCGTGCTTGTCAGCGCAATTGCCCTTCCTGCAATTGTCGAGGCTTTCATCATCGTCTGCAGCATTTCATCATCGGCAGGCTTTCCCTCAAGTACTTCCCTTGTGCTGCGCCACATCTGCAGCCCTTCATCAACTATTCTGCGGCTCTCATTATCTGCCTTTGTGTTCAGTCTGCTTTCAATGAGGTGAGTCAATGCATCAAGTGATGTGTTTCTTATCAATGTAAGCGGTGCTGTTTTCAGATATTTTCCGTCAATCAGCGCAAGATCCGGAAACAGTCTGTGCGAAACCGATTTTTTCGTGCCCAGCTGTGATACTGTAAGAACGCTTACAGGTGTTACCTCAGAACCTGTGCCGCAGGTAGTCGGAACTAACGCAAGCGGCAGCCGGCTGTCATCATTTCCGCTGTATAACAGCTTATGGTCTGTATTTTCCTTTTCCGCCAAAAATGCTATTGCCTTTGCGGCATCAAGTGCAGAGCCTCCGCCTACACCGATAATAAAGCCGGCATTATTTTCCCTTGCGGCTACTGCTGCCGTAACAACGGTTTCTACACTCGGGTTTTCTTCAACACCGTCAAAGATGACATATTCGGTACCATGAGATGAAAGCGCTGAAATAACATCGTCAAGCGAGCCGTTATTCCGTGACGAGCTGCCGCCTGTCACTATCATTGCCTTTTTCCCGAGTGCAGCAAGCTCATCGGCATGATTTCTTACAGCTTCTCTTTCACTGTAAACCGTTATGTTTTCATTCATTTATCATTCACTCCTATGGCTGTATTAAGGAAGCGCTGATTAAATTCAGTGTCTGTATTGTGTCAGCAATTTTTTCGTCAGGTTGTGCAAAAAGACCGCAGGCAGCCTGACGGTTGTCAAGGGATTTTTCAGCAAGATGGCGGAAAAAGGGCAAGCAAGACATATACTGAGCCGTAAGGCGTGATTTATTGAGCGATTCCTTGAATATCAAAGCTTACGGAACATTCCCTGATAGCTTGCACAGCACCTATAACTTTTTGCTTTCTACGCACTGACATTACGTTCCGTATGCATTTTAGTTTTCCTTTATCATTCATCTTTCCTTCCGATAAGCCTTCTCATTTCAGCGGTACTGTACAGCATCGTCTTTCCGAGGTCGAAGCCGTCCGATACAGTAGAAACAGCCGGAAGTCTGCCAGTAAGAGCTGCTCTGAGCGTTCCGACATCAAGCTTGCCGTTGTCGCTGAGAGGAAACTGCTCAAATATAAAAATATGCGAAGGAACCTTATAAGAGGACAGTTTTTTTCTAAGCTCAGAGATAACATAAGCCGAAAAAGCTTCCTCCTCCTGCCGAGAAAGTATCTTTTCGGTAACTATACACGCTTCTGCGCTCTCTCCCCATATAGGGTGCGGCACACCAAGCACCTTAGCTTCACGAACTCCCTCAACAGTCATCAAAGCCTGCTCTACTTCAACAGGCGAGATATTTTCTCCGCAGCGGACTATAATATCCTTTAGTCTGCCCGTAAGCTGCAGCATATCACCGTCTATCATTCTGCCGATGTCACCCGTATGCAGCCAGCCGTCTTTATCAAAAGGCATCGCCGAACGGGACGAACCGAAATAGCCGTTCATAGTGCAATAGCCCTTTATTACAATCTCGCCGATATCCCCATGAGCTGCAAAGCCCGTACCCTCTCTCCATACACGGACATCAACACCGGGAAGAATATGTCCTACAGAAACGGCTCTGAGTTCAAGAGAATCATCGGGTGCCGCTACGGAAATAACAGGCGAACACTCGGTCTGACCGTAACCGCAGAGTATCCTTGCTCCGCCGAAAGCCCGTTCAAGACGCATCATCTCTGTCGGTGTTGTAAAGCCTCCGCCAACTATACAGAGGTTCAGCCGTCCCTTAACCTTGCTGTCAAACTGAGGAAGTCTTGTCATCATGGCATAAATTGCCCCGACAGAAGCTATATCGTCAATTTCACCGCTGCCGATAAGCTCTGAAATGGCTTCAGGCTTAACATAGGGTGTCAGGACAACTCTTTTTCCGCAGCCGAGGAAAACATGGCAGACAAGAAGTCCGTAGCTGTGGAAAAGCGGCAGAGCTATACAAAGAGTATTTCCGAGACCATTTTTCAATATTTCATATGCACCGAATGCATCGTTAAGTATAGAATAAGCCGAAAGACATACTGCCTTTGGGTGTGCGGTCGTACCTGTAGTGAAAATTATAACCTGAGATGATCGTGCATCGACAGGTCTCAGTTCTGCATTGAAATTATAATCATCACCAATCATAAGATCTGACAGCTTAATTATTCTATCGTCAGATATTCCGGCAGCAGCGGCGGCTTTTAAAGGCGCTTCCGGCTGAGAAAGCAATGCACGGTTATTACCGTACAGCAGCCACTCTGCGCCGACGCTTTTAGCAAACAAACCTGCTTCCCCGGCACTTATCCCATAATTCAGCAGCACAGCACAGCCGCCTGCAGCAGTGACGGAGTAAAAAGCAATAAGCCACTCAAGGCTGTTAAAACCCCACAAAGCGGCTCTGTCACCGGGCTTCATTCCTTCTGAAATAAGACGGGCAGCCCCTGATGTCACAAGCTCTCTTAGTTTATTATATGAAACGGCAGTATCACCGCAGACTAAAGCAGTCATATCACCGTATTTCAGACTTTGTTCTGTCAGGAATTCATAAAATGAAAGCTCATATTCCTTCAAGCGCTTCCCTCCCTTCTTATGTCATGTTCATTTGCACTCCTATTTTATTATGTTATCACAAACCCCGATTTTATTCAAGAATTATATATATTACTCCACGGAAATCAATATTGCCGGGACAGTCACATGGGGAAAACCCTTTTCCGGCAGAAAAAGGTGGATTCCCCATACCCCTTTCCTAAAAGCGCTGACTAAATCCGTGAATATGGACATATAAGTCAAATTTTAGAAGAAGAAATTTATCGCTCTCATCTATCAGTTTTTAAAAGTTGGTTTCCGTGATATTACTCATACTCATTAAGACATAAAACGCCGCAGTTTTCACCTGTACATAAGCAGTTCAAATCAGCAGTCTTATTAAGTGAGATATAAACTAAAAAACCACTGTATTCACATGGAGTATGGTGGTTTTCATCTGAGCAGACAGAAAAGCGACCCCGACAAACGCTGTCGAGGTCGCTGTAACGTACTTGTAAAATCTATAATGTTACCATCGGACTCATTCCTAAAATGTAATCTGAATTCGATAGGCTTGCCGACGCAAACCGAATATAAGGAGGATATTACATGGGACTCAATCCTTAATTATAGAATTTATATTGAAAACTGCCAACAGTTACAAACCGATCATAGATTGAAACGCATAGGGCATGAGATTTGTGCACCGGATGCCTCAAGCTGTTCAGCTCTTAATACTCTGCTTAAAAGATTGACCGTCATGTCAACCCGTACTGCATCGACAGATAATCGGTACAGAACGAAGCTTTCAATACTATGACAGGGGAAATAACGAGTTCAGCTGCTTTGACATTCTTCCCCCACAAGCTATCGGAGGCTATCCCCGTATGTCAAACGGTTGTGATATCAACATTCACCGAAGATGATATCCTATATTCAATTGTGAGTTTCAAAAAGTCAGACACCCTGCTGCCATACCGGAATATATAATAGAATCAGCAGCATGACCGTCATCGTCGGGCTCTTCATACAATTCAAAGACCTTTCCGAACTCACAGCATAAACAGCTTTATTATAGGAGCGACTGTTCAGAGCCGATATTCGGCAGATCGGGTTAAACAGGGCTGCAACTATCAAATTATCCGTTCTTATTCTGTCTTATCCTTGTTGAAGACATCACACCAAGAGGCGTGAGAAGTCTGACAAACGGGTTCCAATTCGCCCATCGGAGCTTGCCTCCCTTCGTGGATTAGACCAAGTAAGAGCCGATCCGAATACCGGATCCGTTAAGCTATACCCTTCAGTACCTTGCTCGCTCTATCTTTATCTTGAGTATATTATACCACAGATTTATAAAATGTCAATAGTTTTTTTGAACTTTTTTAAAAAATTGTATGGCAGCTTTATACCAATTGTCAATGGAATATCTCAGCTTTAAAAGAACTCAGATGCAGCAAGGCACACCCTGAAAGCAAACAATATAATACTATGTTATAATTCTGATATAAATATTGACTTATTTATGATTTTATCGTAAAATTAAGGCTATGATAAGCAAATACAAAAACCGAAAGGAGTAATACAAATGAGCAACGAGCTTGAAAATGAAGAATTATACGGTGACGACCTCGTCACCCTTACAGACGATGAGGGCAATGAGTACGAATTCCTCGTTCTCGACGAAATCGACTACAAAGACGGTCATTATCTGGCGCTCATTCCTCAGTTTGATGATCCCGATGCAGGCATCTCCTCCGATGATACCTACATGATCTTCGAGGCTGTCGAGGACGAAAACGGCGATCCTCAGCTTGCTGAGATTGATGATGATGAGCTTCTTGATGAGCTTGCCGAAATATTTGCTGCCAATGCAGATGATGGAGACATTGAGGAACAGTAAGAAATATTTCATTAATCAGAAATTTCCTCTTGATTTTTTCTGAACAATGTTGTATAATCAACTTAAACAAAAGGTAATTATTTTGTTTATAATTTCTGCCCAATTCGTTGAGTGCGTCTTTATAACCCTACAACATTTATTCAGGGAGCTTATCTCCGGCGGCGGACTTCAGACCTCCCGCTACGGCGGACGAAGGGAGTATGAAATCGCAGGGACAGCACCCACCTGCTTCTTCTCGTAGGCAGGTTATTTCAGACGCAGACGGTTGGGCGGATCTTTATTTTTAAAGCTGACTATTCAGAATGCTAAAGCGGCAGGCTTATCGCCTGCCGCTTCTTCTATTATATAACCAGCTATTTGTTCTATGTCTGATCTTAAACAAGGAGCAAAGCTCCAACAAGCTCGCTTGATTGGAGCGAGCGACGCCGTCAACAGACGTCGGGGAGCTTTAGCTCCTG
>CACXGH010000208.1 GCA_902767175.1 uncultured Ruminococcus sp. | reverse complement strand
CGCCTGTACCGCTGCAGGCAGGAGTTATGCCGTAGAAATCGCCGGTGGCCTTTGTGGCTTTCCCGGCGATTTTTTCAGGATATATATGTGCGTGAAAATCTATCAGTTCCATGTCATACCCCCAGATATTTCTTCAGTTCTTCAATATAAAGTCCGCCTACACTGCTGAGCCTTATATTCTTCTTTGTTATATAGCCTATCCTCATCTTACTGCCGGAATGCTCACCGTCAGACTCAAACGGCACGGCAGTATAATCGCTGCCGTTCAGTTCCTCGCATATAATGCCCGAACAGAGTGTATAGCCGTTTAGTCCTACCATAAGATTGAGCATTGTTGCACGGTCGGTAGTTTTGATCGTACGGGGATACTGATTTGTACTGAGTATCTCCTCGTCAAAATACATCGAACCGCTTCCTCCCTGTTCAAATGAAAGGCTTGGATATTCAATAAGTTCATCGAAGCGTATGCTCTTATTGCCTGCAAGCGGATGTCCCTTCCAAAGATAAACATAAGCTTCACAGGTTATAAGCTCATGGAATTCAAGCTTATTCGTACGGAACAGCTTTGTAAGCAGAGGCGAATTGAAATCACTCAGATACAGAATGCCTATTTCGCTTTTAAGAGCGCTTACATCATCTATCACCTTCTGTGTTCTTACCTCACGCAAAGCGAATTCATATTCATCTGTACTTATCTTTTTTACAAGCTCCACAAAGCTTTTTACGGCAAAGGAATAATGCTGTGTTGAAACGGCAAATTTCTTTTTCACCTTACTTGTCTCACCGTATCTTTCAAGGATATTCTGATATTGCATATACAGCTCACGGGCATATGATATAAACTCAACTCCGTCACTTGTAAGGGTAACTCCTCTTCCGCTGCGGTGGAATATAGTTACGCCAATCTCCTTTTCAAGCTCTCTTACGGCTTCCGTCAATGATGGCTGTGAAATATACAGCACCTCACTTGCTTTATTGAAGGATCCCTGCTCGGAGATAGTAATTGCATAATGTATCTGTTGTAATGTCATATTATCGCCTTATTCATATAGATTTTTTGTAAAATACCTGTCTCCTCTGTCGGGAAGGATAATAACTATATTGCCTTTTGCTCCGCTTTTAATGAGTTTTTTTGCAGCCGCAAGTGCCGCACCCGATGATGAGCCTGCAAATATTCCCTCCTTTGCGGCAAGCTCTCTTGCTCCGTCAAAGGCTTCGCTGTCCGTCATTTTTATGACCTTGTCAACAAGGGACATATCCATTGTATCGGCAATAAAATCATTGCCGATACCCTCTATGTTATAATCACCGTGTTCGCCGCCGCCCATTGTCGAGCCTACAGGGTCGGCAAGAACACCGGTTATTCTGCTGTTTTTCTCTTTCAGATACTTTACAGTGCCCGAATATGTACCTCCGCTGCCTGCTCCTGCGACAAGGTAGTTTATATTTCCGCTAAGGTCGTCATATATCTCTCTGCCTGTTGTCTCATAGTGTGCAAGAGGATTTGCAGGATTTTTGAATTGCTCAAGTGTTACCGCATCGGGAATTGACTTTCTTATTTCCTCAGCCTTCGCCCATGCACCAAGCATACCTCCCTCACGGGGTGTATTGATTATCTCTGCACCAAGCGCTCTCAGAAGGGTCTGCTTTTCCTGTGAAAACTTTGTCGGAACGACAAATATTATCCTATATCCCCTGTTGAGTGCCGCAAAGGCTATTCCGAGTCCTGTATTTCCGGCAGTCGCTTCAACAATAGTACTGCCCCTTTTAAGAATCCCTTTTCTTTCGGCATCTTCGATCATATATTTTCCGATCCTGTCCTTGACACTGCCGGACGGATTGAACAGCTCTAATTTTGCATACAGCTGTACATCATCGGGAAGGTCAATATGATTAAGCCGTACAAGCGGTGTATTGCCTATAAGCTCCTGCATATCGCCATATAGTGCCATAATTATCCCTCACTCTCCGCAATAGCCTGAGCGATATCATTTATAATATCCTCAGCGTCCTCAATGCCGACAGAAAGACGGATAAGCCCGTCTGTAATGCCTACCTTCTGTCTTACTTCATACGGAATTGAAGCATGAGTCATGCTTGCAGGGTGGCATACAAGGCTTTCAACACCTCCGAGACTCTCTGCAAGCGCAACAAGTTTCAAGGACTTGAAAAACTTCTTTATATCATGGTTCTCATACAACTCAAAGGAAATCATTGCACCGCCGTTTTTAGCCTGCTTTTTATTTATCTCATAGCCCTGTGCAAAGGTAAGCCCCGGATAATACACTTTCTTTACACTCTTGTGCTCACTGAGAAATTTTGCGGCTTTTTCCGCATTTTCAACATGGCGGTCAAGACGGACACCGAGTGTCTTTATTCCTCGGATAAGCAGAAAACTGTCGAACGGACCGAGAACGCCTCCTGTAGAATTCTGGATAAAGGCAATTTTCTTTGCAAGCTCCTGATCTTTTACAACAACAAGACCTGCAACAACATCACTGTGACCCCCGAGATACTTTGTAGCGCTGTGTATTACAATATCCGCACCAAGCTCAAGAGGTCTCTGTAAATACGGTGTCATGAAGGTATTGTCAACAATTGACAGAATACCGTGCTTTGCCGCAAGACGGGAAACTGCAGTAAGGTCCGTTACGGTAAGAAGAGGATTTGCGGGACTTTCCACAAGAATAGCCTTAACATCGTCTGTAATGCTTTTTTCAAGCTTTTCAAGGTCTGTCGTATCCTCAATTGAATAGCCTATTCCGAAATGGCTGAAAACCTTATCGATTACACGGAACGTACCGCCGTATACATTGCTTGAAATAAGAATCCGGTCGCCCGTATTGAACAGACTGAGAACTGCTGTAATTGCAGCCATTCCCGAACCGAAAGCAAAGCCTGCATTTCCGCCCTCCAATTCGGCAATAAGAGCTTCAAGTGCCGCACGGGTGGGGTTGCCTGTTCTGGAATATTCCCATTGCGGTTCTTCACCGAGACCGCTTTGTTCGTATGTCGATGTCTGATAAATAGGTACGTTTACCGCCTTTGTATATTTGTCTCCGTAAATTCCGCCGTGAATAAGTGCGGAATTGATATTCTTATAAGCTGACATAATTCATTTCTCCTTATATTTCAAATCGTTTTCTGTAATATTCTCAAGTACCTCAAACATTTCCCTTGCCGTAATTTTTGCCGTTTCGAGATCATGCTCAAGATAATTACCGCATTCCTCTTTTTTACTGCCGGGTATCTCACCATTATAATCCGCAGAAAAACGGAATGCGTTTTTAATCAGAGCTATCGACTGCCGATGAGTAAGCTTATCTCTGACGAGGAAATAAAATCCTGTTCTGCAGCCCATAGGACCGACATAAATCACGAGATCGGAATATTCGCTGTTTCTCAGGTATGTTGCGAGAAGATGTTCGAGTGTGTGAAGCTCTCCGTTCTTGAGATATTCTCCACCGTTTGGTTTCTTCATTCGTATATCGTAGGTAACCACATCTCCGTCAATCCGGGATATATACATTCCTCTGTCGAGTATGTCGTGGTTTACGGCAAAGCTTGCTATCTTATGCATTATACAGCCTCCTTAATATACTCTGTGAGCTGAACAGAATGGTCTGTCTTTCCCGATGCAGGCTCTATATCGGTTCTGCCGAAGTGACCGTATGATGCTGTCCCTGAACACCTTATCGGAATGTCCCCCGTTACGGACTCCGGTGTAAAATTGTACTCATTCATTTTTTATTCTCCTTATTTGCTAAAATAAAATTAATATTTTCAAATGCCCTTAGTTCATCATCTCTGTTGTCGAAATAATGCTGCTGTATCATCTGAGGCGTTTCATGCTCCTCTATTTCAAATCCGTATTTTTCAAGTGCAGTGAATATTTCCTTATACGAGTATCCATGCAGCATTTTTTCTCCGAGCCTCTCAGTGATATCGGCAAGTGTATGTACACGCTCTGAACTGCGCAGCTTTAAGGTCGTTTCGTCGGGATAGTCAAATACTATCTTTCCTGCTGCCTTGCATAGTCTGCTTATTTTCTGTATTGTCTGCTCAAAGACAGGAAGAACAAGATAATACGAAACACCGAGGATAGAAAAGAATGAAGGAACGGACGGGTCGAATCCTGCACCTGTCAGCTCGGTTATCATATCGTCTTTAGAAAAATCCATTGAAACAAAGGTGAGGTTTTCGGGAATATTCCATTCAAGCTCTTTTATTCTTTCACGCTTATATCTGCCTGTGTCGAGGTGGTCAAGTTCAAATATTCTTATATCAGGATCGTCATTGCGGAATGCAAACGTATCCATTCCTGCTCCGCAGATAACATATTGACACCTGCCGTTTTCCTTTGCAAACTGTTTCAGCTTTTGCTCCGCAAACGCTATGCGTGAAAGCGGTATAGGAGTTATATAGCGGTCAAGTGTATGTGAGATAAGCCCGGAATCAAAGCTGCAGCTCAGCCTGTCGTGTTTATCAGGCTGAAAACCGTTCTGTATAAGTCGGCCTATTCTCTCATATTCATCTCTGCCCATAATGTCATAAGCGAGATAATCATCAAATATTTTTTTCTTTCCTATGTTTGAATGGTATGCACGGGCAAATGAACAAAGCTTTGCGGTGATACTTTCCTGTGATGCTATCATAATGTTCTCCTTTCAGCAAAAAAAGCCGCCTGATCTGCGTATAAGCAGACAGACGGCTTTGAAGTAAAAACTGTTTTACGACATAATAAAACATCGCAATAAGCCGCCTGAATATGATGTACAGCACATACAGCAGCGGTTTGAGAGCATGACATATCTGCCGAAAGCAAAAGCTGCATTTTCGGCTGATGCGGTATTTATCTGTACATTGCGGCTATCATTCATTTTAATTACCTCTTTTATTCAAGCTGAAAACATTGGCGTAGACAGATACCTTTCGCCCGTATCGGCAAGTATCGCTACAATTATCTTTCCTTTATTTTCGTCACGCTTTGCAAGCTCTTTTGCTGCCCATAATGCAGCACCCGAGGATATGCCCACAAGCAGACCTTCCTGCCTTGCAATATTCCTACCCGTCTGAAAAGCGTCCTCATTTGTAACAGCTATTATCTCATCGTATATATCTGTATTCAGAGTATCCGGCACAAAACCTGTTCCTATGCCCTGTATCTTATGCGGCCCTGCCTTTTCTCCCGACAGGACTGCCGAGCCTGCAGGCTCAACAGCTACAACTTTTATTTCAGGATTTCTCTGCTTAAGATACTCGCCCGCACCCGAAACCGTTCCGCCTGTTCCTACACCTGCAACAAGTATATCTACCAGACCGTCAGTGTCGTTCCATATTTCAGGGCCTGTAGTTTCATAATGTACCTTCGGATTAGCGCTGTTTGTAAACTGACTCGGGATAAAACTGTGTTCATATGCATCAGCAAGCGCCTGCGCCTTTTCAATTGCACCCTTCATACCCTTGACGCCCTCTGTAAGAACGACCTCCGCACCATAAGCTTTGAGAAGGTTTCTTCTTTCAATACTCATCGTCTCAGGCATAGTCAGAATAACACGATAGCCCCTTGCAGCTGCCACGGCTGCAAGTCCTATTCCTGTATTTCCGCTTGTAGGCTCTATTATCACCGAATCAGGCTTTAATATACCCCTCTCCTCTGCATCGTCTATCATTGCCTTGGCTATTCTGTCCTTGACACTGCCTGCAGGATTGAAGTATTCAAGCTTTCCGAAAATTTTCGCACCTGTTTCACTGCTTACAGACTCAAGCTCCAACAGCGGTGTATTTCCGATAAGTTCTATAATGCTTTTATATGTTTTCATATCTCTTCTCCGACTGTTTTATTTTGTTGTTCTATAGCGTCAACATCGTCTCTCTGTCCGTCTGAACTTCATTGCAGCTTCCCCTTATCTATTACTTATATAACCTATCTAAACAGTAGGCTATTACTGTGTAGTATTATCTCACGGCAGATAATTTTTGTCAAGCTTTTTTTCTGAACAGGAATATAGTTTAAACCTATATCGGGCAATCGGAAACATCTATAAAACTATATTTTTTACATATCATATGGTTTTTTAATTGGTTACGGGCATATCTCTACCCCTAAGTAAACCATCTTAAACAAGGAGCAAAGCTCCAACAAGCTCGCTTGATTGGAGCGAGCGACGCCGTCAACAGACGTCGGGGAGCTTTAGCTCCTG
>CACXGH010000207.1 GCA_902767175.1 uncultured Ruminococcus sp. | reverse complement strand
CAGGAGCTAAAGCTCCCCGACGTCTGTTGACGGCGTCGCTCGCTCCAATCAAGCGAGCTTGTTGGAGCTTTGCTCCTTGTTTAATAGACTCCCATTAAAAGTAGTATTACAAATTGTTTCATGTGAAACATTTATTGGTGTCAGTGCTATAACAAACGTCGATGTCCCCCGAGTCTCGCCTGCCGGCTCGGTCGGTGCTTCTGCCTTCGGCAGAGGTATCCACCGGACACCCGCACCCTCTATAGGCGGCGGGTGCCATACATACGTCGGTGGTGGGTTGAAATCCCCCACTGACGCCTGCAGGAGCTAAAGCTCCACGACGTTTGTTGACTTCGTCGCTCGCTCCAATCAAGCGAGCTTGTTGGAGCTTAGCTCCTTGTTTAATTCCGATATCTGAATTTGCATAATAAAATGTCAGTGAGAAATATATCTCACTGACATTTAGTGCATTATCTGAGGAATTTATCCGATGTAATTGTAATTATTGCGTTATAGCTTATAATGTCATCGTCTGAGGATATTTTATCTATGTTGTATTCTTCACTCAGGGAGAAGCTTTCGTTCTGTGCAAGCTCTGCCCTGTATTCAACAACAGCTTCATAGCTGCTGAATTCTTCATGAAGGTTTACAGTAAGCTCAGGTTTTTTCGTTGCATCGTTTTCCTGAATATACATAGTCGCATCGCTCAGATCATGATTGTCATGATACAGCTCTATGCAGGCATCAAGTGCATTTTTCCACATTATTGAGCCGTAATGTGAATTGATGTAATCCGCAGTTTCCTTTTCTGATATTTCCTGTGCTGAATTATAGAACGGGTTATCAATTGTCAGTTCAATATCATACAATTCCGATTCTTCAGTTCCGCCGTAAATAATGCTGACAGAGTTGATAAACAGGTTGTTCTTTTCCTCAGATATGAGCTTTTCAACAGAGGTGAGAACTGTTTCTTTATTTCCGTGAATTATCATCATCATTTGCTTTGATGAAAAGCTGCCGTTATCATCATCGCTGACATTTGCAATTCTTACGGTTTCCTTATCTGCACCGACAGAAGCTGCAAGTGTTTTCAGCTCGTTCTCCGTCCATTTTCTGTACTTGTAATTTTCAATGCTTATTTTATATTCAGGCTTATGTACAGGCTTTGAGTCAGGAATATCAGGCTCTTTTATCATCGGCTTTTCTGTTGTGCTCTCTTTTTTAATGCTGAAATGATCTGTCTTTATTTCTCTTTCATTAGTAAAGAAGCGGTCAACAAGCTGTTTGCGGTCCATATTATCCCAATGGTACAAAATATATTCTGCCGCTTCCTCCTGTTCAATTCCCGATTCCTTTGTTGCAAACGGATTTTCAAGCTCAACATTTATAGTACTGATATCATCTTCGTTTTCATCTGAAAAAGTGACAGATCTGATAAATATGTTCTTCTCTTCGAGTCCGATCAGGTAATAGAGGATATTTTTCAGATCCGGTCTTTCACCTTCATATTTTACATATATATTGTTGGTAACATAAGAAGGATCATTTTCAACATTATTGTATGTGCTTACCTGCATTGAGAGAAGATCATATCTGTTTTTGAAAAGGGCATTGAGCTGTTCTGTGCTCACTTCATACGGGGTATATTTACTCATGTCCGGTTTGCCCGTTTCAGTAATATCAATGTCGCTGTTTTTATTTTCATCTGAGGTCTCTGTACGGCTTGTATCAGGTATTGACACGTTTTCATAGCCGGGTTTTGTATATATAGTCTCATTGTTGAGAATTACCTTGGCTATTCTCTGAGGATCTACAATGGTTGTTTTGTTTGTGCCGAGTATGCTTTCGGCAGAAAGTTCTGCCAACATATTGTTTTCAACAAATGTATCCGAATAGGCAAAAATTGCTTCTTCACTTATTATTACATTGTCATTCTCCGGCTGCCAATCAAGACCTGACATAAGAGTAATAAAGTAACGGACAGATCCGTCTGTCATTATAAGCTCAGAATTATTATAGTCGATTGATAGGCTGTTGAAATAATTCTTTAACGGAACGCTGAATGCGGAAATGCGGTCTTCATAGTTCAGATAGTTATTGTCTTTGGAGTAAAGATCCTCCGGTTTATAATAGCCCTTCTTCTGCATTTCTCTGATTTCGTCAGATGTGAATGACTCTTTTACGGAAATGCTGAACTGAGAAGCTGAAATAGTCATATTTGCCTTGCGGTCGGGTCTGATAAGAGACGGAGCAATATTATGATCGACAACGCATGATATTATTTCAGGCTCTATATAGCTCACTTTATAAGTCATATCGTATTTTAACGGCAGATGTTCCTTTTTAATGTCATAGAGATAATATCTTCCGTTCTGGTTCTTCCACCTGCAGTCATTTTCAATATCAAGTCCTTTTTCCTTACAAATGCTCTGTGCATTGTAGTAGGTGCTTTCATTAAGGGTGTTGAAAACGCATAAAGGCTCGTTGAAGTAATATACATCAGTATACTCTGAGGTGACAGTTACATATCCTTCGTCCCTATCCTTCGTGAGCAGAGAAGAACTGATAAACAGCTTTATTGTTTTTCCGTCATCGCTGAGAACATAATCAAGTGCATTAATACCTGTATCGTATAGTTCCTTGTTTTTTCCCTGCATATAGTATACATATGGATAATTTCCGGAGCCGTGCAGTTCCTTAAGTCTTGGAATATAATTTCCGTAATCTTCGGCTGAGGTATCATTATCAATTACTACATAGGTATCAAGACTGTCCGATGGGGGAGTAATAAGTCCGTCACCGTCAGTAAAGGCTGTGCCGTCTGTCTTTGTAAGAGCAACAGATGCAACGATCTTTTCTTCGGTGCAGACCATGCCGAGAAATTCAGCCTTCAGCGACGGGTCTGCCGGCTCGAAGGTGAATTCGTCTGTACCTCTGACCTTCAGGGAGTCAACATCTCCCTTATACATCGGGGTAAAATCGGGGTGAAGAACGCCTGTTGAAGCAATAACGGAAGTACCGACAACGGCTGTGGTTATTGCAGCAGCAACAAGCCATACGGTAAGTGTTTTATGTCTTTTCTTTGAAACAGTGGTATTTATCTGATGTAAGACATTATTTTTAATATTTATGGGATCTATTCCGAGATCTTCGATGACAGTGATATCATCTATGTTGAAATCTTCATCAAACTTGTCAAATTCATTTTTGAAGCTTGTACTCATATCTCGTATCCCCTTTCTATAAGTGTTTTCTTGATCTTTTCCCGGGTTCGTTTAAGCTTTGATTTTACCGTTTCAAGATTTAGTTTCATTATTTCGGATATTGTTGAAGTTTTCTGATAATAAAAATAATATCTTATAAGTATTTCTCTGTCCGGTTCTCCGATCGTATCAACTATTTTCCTTAATTCATGGTTGATATCATTATTTTCGGTATGTACTTCAATGGAGAAATCGTCCTCGAAGTCGTAATCGTCAAGGCTGATAACGTTATTCCTTCTAACCGTTTCAAGTTTATTGAGCGCCCTTGTTTTTGTAATACAGCATATATAGCCTTTCAGCTTATCAGGCTGAACTTTATCTCTGTTATTCCAAAGAGTAACGAAAACGTCGGAGGTGACTTCCTCAATATCCTCTTTAGTCATGCTGTTCTTTGATACATTATAAATAATTGTCGAAACAAGAGCTGTATATTTAATAATGATTTGTTCGAGGGCTTGTTGACTGCCTTTTTTCAGCTTGACTGCCAGCTCCGGGTCGTTCACCGTCCACGCCTCCTTTATTACCTCTTATAACAAGCGTCGATGTCCCCCGCCTCTAAAGGCGGCGGGTGCCATACGTCCGTCGGTGGCGGGTTAAAATCCCCCCACCGACGCCCGCAGGAGCTAAAGCTCCCCGACGTCTGTTG
>CACXGH010000206.1 GCA_902767175.1 uncultured Ruminococcus sp. | reverse complement strand
CGTCGGTGGGGGATTTTAACCCGCCACCGACGGACGTATGGCACCCGCCGCCTTTAGAGGCGGGGGACATCGACGCTTGTTATACACAATAAAAGCCGATGATAATTAGCTTCATCGGCTTTTTGCATGGATTATCCGTCCGCCGTATTATCAGGTGATAATATCTGTGGTGCGGATCTTTACAGAGTTGATAACGGGCTGCTGATCGGAAGGAATAGTACCGTTGTCATCGGTAGGCTCAGCTGCCGCTGCAATAGCATCAACTATTTCCATACCCTCTGTTACCTTACCGAAGGCTGCATAATTGCCGTCAAGTGCAGACGTATGAGCATCGGACTGTACGATAAAGAACTGTGAGCTTGCACTGTTCATATCATAGGAATTTCTTGCCATTGAGATAACGCCTCTTGTATGAGAGAGAGTATTCTTATCATAACCGTTTGCAGAGAATTCACCATAGATATTGTTCTCAGAGCCTCCGGTTCCTGTACCGAGAGGATCACCTCCCTGAATCATAAATCCTTCCATAATTCTATGGAATGTAAGTCCGTCATAGAAGCCCGACTGAGCAAGGTAGATAAAATTCCTTGCAGTCAGCGGAGCGTTGTTATAGTCCAATTCAACGGTTATCTTACCGTAATCCCTGACATCTATATCAGCGTAATAGATCTTTGATGTATCAATTGTTACCGACTTGAGGAATTCGGGATTCATAAGCTGTTCCATACCGGCAGAGGTTTCGTCCGCAGAGCCTTCAGAGGACTGAGTGTCAGAAGATACATCGGTTACCGAGGTTTGTGTTTTTGAGGCAGTCTCCTCATTGCTGTCCTTATTGACGTTCTGTACTATCGCAAGTACAATCAGAAAGACAGCTATCACACCGAGGATAATACCTGTTGTGATAAGTATGATTTTTCCTTCATTGCTTGGTTTTGCCTGCTTTTTGATTTTGATTTTTCTTGCCATAACATATTTCCTTTCCATATAATTTTTATTCAAATCAACTATACATCATATAATACCACACAAAGCAGACTTTTTCAATGATCAATTAAATATATCGGTTCATTTTTTATCTTCTGTTTACTTGTCCTATACCCGTGCTAATCTCAGCATTTTCCGAGATCTCACTCTTTGGTACGGTTATATCGCCTATACCTGAATTTATATTAGTATGCTCCGCAGCCTTAGGCGCTTTAATATTTCCTATTCCTGTGCTTGTTTCGATAATGTCCGCCTTGAAGCTTTCAGGAATGGTTATATTGCCGATTCCTGTCTGAGCCTTTATGCTCAAGTACTTTCCTGCAGGAATAAGCACCTTGATATCACGGGCAGTAAATGAGCCGAAGCTCAGATATTCGTACCACTTCTTATCATTCTTATAGCTGATTTTCAGCGTGTTATCCTCTACCCTTACATCATAATATGAGCGTGAGCTTTCATACAGCTCAATAGTGCTTGTGCTGTCCTCAGACGGAATAAACTCTATATTGTCGATAGCGGCATTTACATCAACACTGTCAAATTTCTGCTTTATCTCTATACTGTTTCTTTTTCTGTCGTCATTGAAAAGCTTCTCTATTTTAAAGCCTGCCATACCCGCACCGCATATCATAAGTATAATTCCCGTTAAAACAAAGCACAATGCTGCAATGACAGTTATTCTTCTTGCTGTTCTCATCAGACCATTCCTCCTCTTGCAAATCTTCTGTCAATTCTCATGAACAGTCTGCCTATTGACCTTATTATCAAGGCAGCAAGTCTGTTCAGTGCTATGACAATCAGTATAGAAATACCCGTCAGGAAAAATCCGCCCCCGAGCATAAAAAGTCCGTTTGCAGGCATTCCTGCACTGAAAGAAAATATACTTATGAACATTATGCCGAACCCTGCCGCTACACAAGCCAATGCTCCGATATAAATTCCTACCGCTGCAAAAAACAGACCGATAGCAATACCTATCACGCCAAAAACAAGCCCGATCGCTATACCCAAAAGTCCTATGATAAGGGGAGAAAACAGTATACATCCTATGATAATGGCAGCTGCCGCACCCGAGCTTAGCTTTTTCTTTCCCTCAGGTTTAGCACTGTTAACGAACTGCTGCTGTCTTTCTGAGCGTATCCTTGCTTCGATATCGTCAAGATGTCCTACCGCGGCAACAGCCTCATCTTCTCCCATTCCTTCATCAATTCTGTCGTTTATCATCTCCATATAATATTCGACATATCTGTTCACCTCATTCTCAGGTATCCCTCTCAGTCTTGCCCTGAGCGATGTTTCAAACTGCATTTTTGTCATTGTCATAATCCTCCCTTATAACATACTGATAAATTGCGTCTATTTCCTTCCATTCATCATAGAAGTCCGCAAGCCGCTTTTTCCCGAGCGGTGTGATATGATAGTATTTTCTGAGCCTGCCGTTGAATTCTTCCGAACGGACTGTTATCATTCCGTTGCCTTCAAGCCTTCGCAGAATAGGATAAAGAGTTGACTCGGATATGTCGATATACGGCTTTATATCTTTTATTATCTTATATCCGTATGAGTCGTTATTTTTCATTGCTGAAAGTACGCAGATATCAAGCAGTCCCCGTTTAAGCTGAATATCCATAAAATACCTCCCTTCATATAATACTATACATCACACAGTATTACTTGTCAAGTACTGTTTGAGACCGGCGGAGTGCACCGCAATGGCACCTCCTTCCGGAGCTTCCGATGTAAATTAACAATAGTGCTCACTCTGTTATTTATCATTATTACTTCAACACAGCATCAGCCTGCCGCTTCCATCGTATTTCATCTCTGACTGCGCTGCGAAATTTTCCGAAATCACTTTACACCAACGAGTATATATCACTGCTAATGCGAACTGCATTTCAACCTCATTAAAATGCATCTTGCCTAAATACGGTTTATTTTTGAAAAAGGATATGATATCATATTTTCAGACAAAACAAAGGAGGGAAACAAAGCTTGAAGCTGAGACTTGAACGGTCATCGGAATACACCGAAACCGAAATAGACATACGCTGCAGCACCATAGATGAAAAGCTGCAGAAAATAATAGATATTGCACAGAATGACGAGAAGCATATTACGGTTAAGAAGGACGGGTTTTCAAGCAGGATAAGAGCTGAGGATATTTACTATTTTGAAAGCGTAGAGGAAAAGAGCTTTGTATACTGCAAAGACGAAGTTTATTCATCAGAGCTTAAGCTGTATGAACTTGAAGAACTTTTTAATAACACAAGCTTTGTACGGATAAGCAAGTCATGTATACTTAACACCGATGTACTTGACAGAGTAAAAATATCTCTTAACGGCAAAATGGAGGCTACCCTGCAGAACAACGAAAAGGTCATTATAAACCGTCATTATGTACCCGCATTTAAAAAGAAGTTAGGATTGTGAGGAGGATACTATGAAGGAAAAATCATTATTGCACCGACTTAAGAGATACGGTATTTCCTACTGTGTTTCGTATACAATGGCGAACATGATACTTTCTGTCATGAACTACATTGATTCTATCAATATTTATGATAATGTCTGGCTGATAAACATTGAACTGTCTGCAATCTGTCTTATCATCGCTGTACTTATGTTTTTTTCGGATATGTTCATTTCCCATACAGAGGGATATGGATTTTCGGTACTTGATATGATCGTAGGTTTTTTCGATGTAGCCGTTCCCGTACTTGGTCTCGGCGGTTTTGTATTTAATTGGTTTGATCTGTTCAGCTATGAGGTTATATATCCTCTGTGTATCATAGCTGCGGTATATTTTGCTACATTGGTGTTGTTTTTGATAAACGACAGAATGACCGAAAAGGAGATAAACAAAAAAATAAAGGAAAGAAAGGAAATGAAAAGAAATGAGCAAGATAATTGAAGTTGACGGACTGAAAAAATCCTATGGCAATGTTCATGCCGTTAAGGGTATCAGCTTTTATGTCGAACAAGGAAAGCTCTTTGCGTTTCTCGGACCTAACGGTGCAGGCAAATCCACCACTATAGATATAATAACTACATTTCTCAGGAAGGACGAAGGCAGCGTTACTATAGACGGTCAGCAGCTCGGAAAGGACGATGACGCTATAAGACGAAGGATAGGCGCTGTATTTCAGGACAATATGCTCGATGAGCTTCTGACTGTAAAGGAGAACATAGAGATGAGAGGCTCTCTCTACGGACTAAAGGGAGAAAAGCTCAGGGAAGCCGTAAATAAAGCGATAGCTGCAGCAGAGGTTGATGAATTCAAGGACAGAAAATACGGCAGGCTCTCAGGCGGACAGCGCCGCAGAGCAGATATTGCAAGGGCGCTCGTAAATACTCCTAAGATACTTTTCCTTGATGAGCCTACAACAGGTCTTGACCCTCAGACAAGAAAAAGTGTATGGGAGACTATACGGAGACTGCAGGAAGAAACGGGAATGACTGTCTTTCTGACAACTCATTATATGGAAGAAGCTGCAGAAGCCGATTATGTTGTCGTTATTGATAACGGAGAAATATCCGCAAAGGGCACACCCTCGCAGCTCAAGGAAAAGTATGCAGGCGACACACTCAGACTTGTACCCGGAAATGAAAGCCGTGAAAAGCTGACTTCTCAGCTCAGGGCCGATAATATCAGCTTTACAGAAATTGCCGATACAATAAAGATAAGCATTTCCTCTACCCTCGAAGCACTTCCTCTCTTAGATAAATACCGCAGTGAAATAAAGAGCTTTGAGGTAATAAGCGGAACAATGGACGATGCATTTATTGCTATAACAGGAAAGGAGATAAGGGAATGATAAGCTTTGCCAGAAGAAACCTCAGGATATATTTCAGAGATAAATCCTCTGTATTTTTCTCACTTCTCGCCGTACTCATCGTACTCGGTCTGTATGTTTTATTTTTAGGCGACCAGCTTGTCGGCTCAGTAAAGGACAAG
Organism: uncultured Ruminococcus sp.; assembly: GCA_902767175.1. Classification (GTDB taxonomy): domain Bacteria; phylum Bacillota; class Clostridia; order Oscillospirales; family Acutalibacteraceae; genus UBA1213. The sequence goes on along the minus strand of CACXGH010000206.1, from coordinate 2,274 downwards.
GTTCCCGATGCACAAAGGCTGATGGACAGCTGGATAATGGCAGGCATTCTTGCCGTAACACCCGTATCAACTACACTCGGCTCATTCGGAGCGATAGTCAGCGACAAGACAAAGAAGATATACAAGGACTTCCGCTGTGCCCCTATAAAATCCCGTTCTATTGCCGCCGGCTACATACTCAGTTCATTCACGATAGGCGTAATAATGTCTGTATTTGCCCTTGCGGTTATTGAAATATACTTTGCAGTAAAGGGTTATGCACTGCTTTCAGCGACTGCACTTCTTCAGATGCTCGGCACGATACTTATTTCTGTTCTTGTAAGCTCGGCAATGATGTATCTTGTAGTTTCACTCTTCACAAGCCAGAATGCATTTGCAACAGCAAGTACGATCATAGGAACACTTATAGGCTTTGTAACGGGAATATATCTCCCGATAGGCAGCACAGACAAATCCATTCAGTGTGTAATAGAGTTCTTCCCTATTTCCCATGCAGCGTCACTGTTCAGAAAGATACTCATGGCTGATCCCATACATGAAAGCTTCAAGAATGTTCCTGATAGCTATAAAAGCGAATTCAAACTTGAAATGGGTGTTGAGTTCAATGCGTTCGATCACACCTTCACCACTCTCGAAAGCATTCTCTATATACTCGCCGCTGCGATGATATTCTATGCCATAGGTATTGCGGTCACACGCAAAAAAAACAAATAACTCCCTGCAGCGGTGCGTAACCGCACCAGACCATTCGTGCCGGCGCTCACTCTCCGTTCGATCTGTTACTGAAAATTATCCGCAGCATACGGCACGGGCAAGTCACAGCCTTGCTTTACGGTCTGCTTAATACAGAATTCAAGGCACGGTATTCTTTTGTGAGTATACCGTGCCTGCTTTTGTTTATATTTTTGTGTATTTGACATATTTGTTTCTCTGTGATATAAATAGTATAAATTTACAGATATAAGGGAGGATAGATATGATACCGAAAATAAAAAACACTAAAACGGCTCTTGCGGCTGTGCTTTCGGCTGCTTTAATGAGTTCATTCTTCTGTGCCTGCTCCGATGATAAAAATAATGGTGATAATCAAAGCCGTATTCCCGAAACTGACGTAAGTCTTTCCGAAAGCTATACCGAAAGTTCGGAAACAGTTTCCGATATCTCAATCAGAGAAAACGGAAAGCCGTCAGCAGTCAGTGACGGCAGCATAGATAGCTTTCCGGATATTACAGACAGCAATACGGAATATGATTCTCATGTCCCCGAAAGCAGTATCAGGGTACCGACAGAATACAGCGAAGAATACATTGAGCTGCCCGATTCAGACGGAGGGCTTATTCCTATTCAGACATCTGATAATGAAAAGCCTGCTGACATGGAGCTTGAGATGAAAATAATACAGGCTTATACTGCAAATGACATAAAAACGGGCGAAGAACATCAGAAGCCCTCTGACGGAAAAGTATTTCTTATCGCAGAGATAGAGCTTAATAACCCTACCAATAACAATCTGCCGTTTCTCACGATATATAATATTATCCCCTCTGTTGACGACAATGTAATTTCACTTGGCAATTATATAAATGCCTTCCCTGTAATGCTTAATGGGTATGAAAACCTGATCAACAAAGGTGAGCTTACGGTTTTCAGGAATTCCACCCTGAAGGGTTACATTGCAGTTGAAGCTCCTTCAGAGTTTTCCTGCTGTGAATTTACTCACTGCAACGATATCGGAGTTGTCAACAGCTATCGCTATTCCTTGAAAGATAACATCACTGTTAACAAACAAGAGCCTTTAAAAAACGCAAAAAGCGAAGGAATAGAGGTTTCACTTCTACAATGTGAGAGAACAGACGGAAGCGAGTATGAGCTTTCCGCTGCAAAAGAAGGCTTCTGTTATATTACTTTGACAGTAGAGATCAAAAACATTTCCAAGGTACTCACGGAAGTAAGCACCGACAATTACACCGTAAAATACAAGGACAGCAGCTATTCCACACTTTTCCCGAGTGTAGTCGGAACTATTATTCCACCCGAAAAGCACATTGAAAGAAAGTTTGTCATGGAAGTACCTGAAAGTGCGGACACTTTATCTTTTATTCAGACAAAGACAAATGAAACCGAGCTGTTTGAATTCAATATTGAAAGCTGACAGTATGCTTTATACACAGTCAGATGTATGCAGAACCATTAAACAAGGAGCAAAGCTCCAACAAGCTCGCTTGATTGGAGCGAGCGACGCCGTCAACAGACGTCGGGGAGCTTTAGCTCCTG
>CACXGH010000205.1 GCA_902767175.1 uncultured Ruminococcus sp. | reverse complement strand
TCGATTATTTTCTGATCGAAGTCATCACCGCCGAGGTGGTTGTTACCTGCAGTTGCGAGAACCTCCTGAACACCTTCACCCATCTCGATGATAGATACATCGAATGTACCGCCGCCAAGGTCATATACCATTACTTTCTGATCGTTTTCCTTGTCAACGCCATAGGAAAGAGCTGCCGCTGTAGGCTCGTTGATGATACGCTTTACATCAAGACCTGCAATACGGCCTGCGTCCTTAGTAGCCTGACGCTGTGAGTCTGTGAAGTAAGCAGGAACTGTGATAACAGCCTGAGTAACAGGCTCACCGAGATAAGCCTCTGCGTCCTTCTTGAGCTTTGTAAGGATCATTGCCGAGATCTCCTGAGGAGTATATTCCTTTGCGTTGATCTTGACTTTATAAGATGTACCCATCTGTCTCTTGATAGAAGCGATAGTATGGTCGGGGTTGGAAACCGCCTGTCTCTTTGCTACCTGACCTACAAGTCTTTCGCCGTTCTTTGCGAAAGCTACTACAGAAGGAGTTGTTCTTGAGCCTTCTGCATTTGCAATTACTACAGGCTCGCCGCCTTCGATAACTGCTACACATGAGTTTGTTGTACCAAGGTCAATACCGATTGTCTTTGCCATAAGTCATTACCTCCAAAATATAATTATTTGTTAACCGTTTGATATCTGTACCATTGCGTGACGAATTACTTTTTCATTCAGCATAAAGCCCTTCTGATATACAGAAGCGATATGATCTGCTTCTATCTCAGGGTCGTCAACTCTTGAAATAGCGTTGTGGAATTCGGGGTCAAATTTTTCTCCGCGCTCTCCAAAGGGTTTTACATGGAGTTTTTCGAGAGAATTATCAAGCTTTTTCTGTATAAGCTCAAGACCCTTTCTGAATTCATCGGGCATATTCTGTCCTGCATCGAGTGCAAGAGCAAAATTGTCTACAACAGGCAGAAACGCTTCAACTGCTGCCGCAACAGCATTATCATAGGTAGAAAGCTTCTCCTTTTCTGTGCGCTTGCGGTAGTTATCATACTCTGCCGCCATTCTGAGGAACTGATCCTTCTGAGTCTCGTACTCCTTTTTAAGAGCCTCAAACTCCTCTGCGGATACTGTCCTGTCAACTGTATCCTCAGCAGTGATTTCCTCTTCCGTTTCCTGCTCCTGAATTTCTGATTCCTCATTTACGGAAGCTTCTGATACATTCTTATTATGTGAAGACTTGTTCTTTCCCACTGTGATCTCTCCTTTCCTTCAATATTCATTATAAATCAAGCAGCTCCGAAAGTGACTCACCGACCAGATCGGCTACACTTCCGAGCACAGAAATGATCCTTGGGTAGTTCATTCTCAGCGGTCCTATCAGCGCAAGTGTTCCCGTACATTGAGGAGCCGCAGTATACTTAGCCGTAATAATGCTTAATCCGCTCAGTGACGGGTCTCTCAGTTCACTGCCTATCAGCACACCGGACCTTGACTCGGCAGCCGACATAAGCTTTGTCAGCTCTCTCGGCTTTTCAAACAGTTCCATGACTCTTTTGCCGTTTGACGATGCGATCTGAGGCATTGAAAACAGATTTGACTGTCCCTTTATTGCTGTTCCGTCTGCTGATGCCTCTTTTGCCGCCTCACTTACTGCAAGCAGTACACTCGGCATTATCATGGACATTTCGCCGAATGAAAGCGCTGTGGTCTGAATAAAAGCCGGTGTTAACGATGTCACAGGCATTCCTGCAAGTCTGTCATTTATCGCTTTATCGAACATTTCGAGAAGAGACGGAGTTATCATATACTCACATCTGAAAAGCTTGGGCTTAACAGAGCCGAGTGACGTTATAACCACAGCCATAGCAGTATAGCTGCCTGTCTGAACGAATTTAACGTGTCTTATAACGGCATTTTCTCCCGGCGGAGAAGCCGCTATCGCTGCACATCCGGTTATCCTTGAAAGAACGTCTGCTGCCGTTTCAAGCAGCTTTTCGGGAGTATTGGCATTTATTTCAAGTGTATCCTTTATAGCCGAGCGTTCCTTTTTGTCAAGAGGCAGGGTTTTCATAAGGTCATCAATATACACCCTGTAGCCCAGCTCTGTAGGAACTCTTCCCGATGAGGTATGAGGCTGTTCGAGCAGTCCGAGACTTGCAAGCTCCGCCATATCATTTCTTACGGTTGCCGACGAAACATTGAAGTCAAGTGCTTCGCATATCGCCTTTGAGCCTATCGGATCGCCCGTCTTTATATAAGCTTCAATGACCGCTTCAAGGATCTTCATCTTTCTTTGAGTCGGTTCCATATCAGCCACCTCTCTGTTAGCACTCTAATAGGCCGAGTGCTAATCTATTTATAATTTACCATTATCTTATCCGATTGTCAATACCTTTATACCGATTTTTAAAAATATTTCTTTCGGCTGCTAAATATTCATTGATTTCTACTTTTTATTATATTTCGTACCGGATAATCAGCTGTTTTATCCTAACACGGCAAGAAGACTCCGACCTCTATAGGTCGGGGATGAATTGCCGTCAGCCCGTAAGGGCTGAAAATGCTTGAC
>CACXGH010000204.1 GCA_902767175.1 uncultured Ruminococcus sp. | reverse complement strand
GTGTCCGGTGGACACCTCTGCCGAAGGCAGAAGCACCGACCGAGCCGGCAGGCGAGACTCGGGGGACATCGACGCTTGTTATAGCATTATTTTGTAGAAACAAGCGCCTGCATAGGGTCAATTGAGCTGTTGCCGACAATGATTTCAAGGTGAAGATGTGTGCCGTCAAGCTGTTCACAGGGAACAATACCAATATAACCTATGACTGAGCCTGCCTCAATATGGTCTCCCTCCTGTACAACAGGACTGTCCGTCAATCCGCAGTATCTTGCAGTGTAGCCGTCATGCTCTATTACTATAATGTTGCCGAATTTAGGGTCTTTCTCTATTGACTGTATTACTCCGTCCGATACGGCTCTTACTGCCGTGCCAGACTCCGCTTTTATATCAATTCCTTTGTGCGTCCTCCAATCAGTTGTTGTCCGTGAAAAAACAAGATTATTTCCGCTGTAGCCTTTCATCGTTTCCGCATTCTCTATAGGCATGAATACCTTCTGCCCGGCTGTTTCGCTTGTCTGAACAGGCTCATATCCGGATCCACTGCTCTGCACTGAGCTTTCCGCTGCTTCTGACTGCTCGGAGATCTCATCGGCTATGCTGCTTTCAGGCTCGCTTTTTTCATAACTCTGACCGCTTACATCGTTCTCTACCTTTAGCTCGGATATGGAGCTTTCGTCACTTACAAATGCTCCGTCTCCTGCAAGACTTCCATAAGTAGTCCATGCAGCTGCGGCTATTGTAACTATACAGACTGCAAGAGCTATATAAAAGCCTGTTCCGTTCTGCTTTTTCTTTTTTTCTGTCGTTTCGTTTCGATGTGTTTTCATTGTTATGCACCTCCGTTTTTATTATTTACGGATATGATGCAAATAATACAATTTAAAGAAACAAAATCAAAAAGGGACACGAATAAACCGTGTCCCTTGTATTTATTATGTAATAATTCGGATTACTTCTCTACGAGAGCATACTTTCTTTTCTTGATAAGATCGCCGACACCGTATGTCTTGCTGCCGTCAATTGCTGCCTCTTCGGTTTCAATGACATAACCTGCTGCTGTACACTGGAACATGATGCTCGGGCTTTCAAATTCGTTGCCCTGATCACCCTTTTTAGGTACGTTGAATACAAAGGTGCTGCCGTCAGCAGTTCCTGTAAGTACTGCTGTATTTGATTTGTCATCGAATACTCTCAGTCTCAGGTCTGAATCGCTCCAATCATCAGGCTTTTCAAACTTGATTACGGCAAGAGTGTCCTCATCGAGAGGTGTTTCTTCTTTAGAAGGATCTTCTTCCTTAGAAGGTTCTTCCTCCTTGGAAGGCTCTTCTTCCTTAGAAGGCTCTTCCTCCTTGGAAGTTTCTTCTTCCTTAGAAGATTCTGCAGCCGGGCTTTCGGTAGCAGAACTTTCCTCTGTGCTGCTGTCTGTATTTGTGTCGGTATCTTCGTTGCTTTCGGTGATCTCGCCCATGTTGATCCATCCGCCGTTCTCGCTCTTATAATAATATGACTTACCCGAACATCCCGTCAGGAGGACAGCCGAGCTGACTGCCAGTGTAAGAGCCAAAAAAATAGAAGTTACAAGTCTGCGTTTCATATCATTTACCTCCGTTATATTATGATCATTTTCGATCCATATACACTACTTATAATTATACACTTTAAGAGAAATTTTTCAATATATTTTTTATTATTTTTTAAAAATTGTTTAATATGACGATAATCTGTTTAATTCTTTTCCGAATACAACAAAAAAATCTTTCTCAGTCCGGTATTATACATCATAAATACTATTGACGGGAGCCGAATATTTTTTTAAAATAAGATTGTGCAAATCTACAGAGAAATAGTCATTTATAAGTATATAAACCATTAAATGGCATAAATAAGGCTCTGCAGGTTTTACATATATATAATATCGGAAAGAGGTCTGATCCTTTTTATGTTATTCAAGATAATTGCGCTGGATATTGACGGTACGCTTACTAATTCCAAGAAGATCATTACCGAAAAGACACGAAAGCAGCTTATCAGATATCAGAAGAACGGCGGTATTGTCGTTCTCGCCTCAGGCAGACCGACACAGGGCATACTGCCTTATGCGAAAATACTCGGACTAAAGCAGTACGGGGGCTATATTCTATCCTATAACGGAGGCTGTATTATCGAATGTGCCACCGGAAGAATTATATATCAGGATAAGCTCCCGCTTGAATATATACCGGAAATATGCAGCATTATAAAGGACTATCCTGTAGGCATCAATACCTATCAGGGAGACAGGATAATTGCAGGAAACCATATCAATAAATATACGGAGCTTGAAGCAAGAATAAACAGAATGGAAATGAGCATAACAGATGACTTTGCAGGCTATGTCAGCTTTGATATAACAAAGTGTCTTCTTCATGGAGAGCCTGAAGTTATTGCTGAGCTTGAAAAGCTATTTGCCGATAAGTACGGCGATAAGCTTGGTATTTTCAGATCAGAGCCGTTCTTCCTTGAGATAGTTCCGAAGGAGATAGATAAAGCTCAGTCTTTAGGCAGGCTGCTGAAAGTATTGTCTCTCAATGTCGATGAATGTATTGCATTCGGTGACGGATTTAATGATATTTCCATGCTCAGATATGCCGGTCTTGGCGTTGCAATGTCCAATGCTTCGGATACAGTAAAACAGTCTGCGGATTATGTTGCACGCTCCAATGATGAGGACGGTATAGCAGTACTTCTCAGCGAAATGGGACGGTCTGTTTTTCCGTCACTTGCGATGCTGTGATATAATAATTTATGTAAGAGGACTGATTAAATGGAAATCAATGATATCAAGCTTTATGATCAAAGACCTGATGATGAAAGGCTCACGAAGGAGACCGCCGTATATGACCTGCTCGAAAAGCTTGGTATAGGTTATTTAAGGGCAGACCATCCCACTGCGGATACAATGGAGGATTGTGAGGTTATTGATAAGGCTCTTGGTGTCAATATCGCTAAGAATCTCTTTCTCTGCAACCGTCAGAAAACCTGCTTCTATCTGCTGATAATGCCCTCTGATAAGGGCTTTCGTACGAAGGATCTGTCTGCACAGATAAACAGCGCACGTCTTTCATTTGCAGATGCCGATGCAATGCAGGAGTATCTTGGCCTTACCCCAGGCTCCGTCAGTGTTATGGGACTTATGAACGATAAGGATAAGTTCGTAAAGCTGCTTATCGACAGGGATCTGCTAAGTAATGAGTATTTCGGCTGTCACCCGTGTATTAATACATCAAGCCTTAAAATCAAAACAGACGATATAATGAACAGACTGCTGCCTTTCCTTGGCTTTCAGCCTGTAATAGTTGACCTTTGAGGATAATCAGATGAACGGCACTGCACACAAAAATGATTTTGATAAACTTCTTAAAGCTGTAATACAGCAGGCTGCGGCGGCAGGAATACCTGTTTCAAATAAAATAGATCCGCATATAAGAGTGAATACAAGAGCTAAAACACGCTTTGGTATGTGTATTAAAAGGCAGGAAGGTTTTTTAATTGAGCTTTCTGCCATTTTATTAGATGCTCCTGAGATTGCCTGCTGTCAGACTATTGCACATGAACTTATACATACCTGTCCGAAATGCGGAAACCATGGCACTGTATTCAAGAAGTATGCCGATATTATGAACAGGAAATACGGCTATAATATTAAAAGAACAAACTCCGCTGAAGAAATGGGCGTTGTTAATGAGCCGAGAGAAAGAGCAGTCAACTATATTGTGGAGTGTCAGAAATGCGGCGCACAAATAAAGCGCATGAAGCTTTCCGCAGTTATATCTAACCCGTCAAGATATACCTGTGTATGCGGAGGAAAGCTGAAAAGAATAAAGTGACTTCATTGAGGTGAGGATATGCACAATGGGTTAAGGCTTATGTGTCCCGTTTGCGGTGAAGAACTGCAGGAAGATGAACACAGACTGTTCTGCCTGAAAAAGGGACACAGCTTCGACAAAGCAAGACAGGGGTATGTCAATCTTCTCCCTGTTCAGAATAAGCATTCGCTCAGTCCCGGTGATACAAAGGAAATGCTTTCAGCAAGAAGAAGCTTTCTTGACAGCGGAAGCTATGAGCCTGTATGCAGGACGGTCGCAGATACAATAAAAAAATATTCTCCTTCTTCTTCTCCCGTGCTCGCTGATATAGGCTGCGGAGAAGGCTATTACACAGCATTTTTCAGGAAATACTGCAATGCCTCTTGTGTGGGCATAGATATTTCCAAGAACGGAGCAAGAATGGCTTGTTCAAGGGACAGGAATATTCTCTGGCTTGTGGCTACTGCGTCACGTCTGCCGCTTTGTGACGGCTCTGTTGATGTTCTGTGTGCGATGTTCTCGCTGTTTTTGCCCGATGAATATGCAAGAGTGCTGAAAAAAGGGGGATGTGCCGTAGAGGTTACGGTAGGAACGGAACACCTAATTGAGCTGAAAAGCATTATATACGATGAGGTATTTGAACAGCATAAGCATCCTGCTCCCTGCGGAGAGCTTTTTGATGAGGCTGAATGCAGGGAATACAAATATAAGCTTACTCTGAATAACGGTGAACTGAGGGCTTTATTGCTGATGACACCGCATTTCTGGCGTATACGCCGGGAAAAACGGGAGCAGCTTGAAGCGACAGAGGAGCTTACCCTTACCGTACACTATTGGGTAAGAGCATTGATAAGAAAATGAGGTAGTTGATTATGAAAAAACTGATTGTTATTTTTCTTGCAGCACTGACTGCTGCAATGTGCGGCTGTTCTCAAAGGAACAATACGACTTCCGAAAGCTCTGACGGCGATATTATTGTTGTATCGGATACTTCTGTCAAGCCTTTGGGCGATGACAGGATAAAGAGAGAACATTCTCCTGAGGTCTCGGCTCCGAGCGGCAGTGTGAGCATTGAGCAGGCGTGCAGGCTGTTGGATTCATGCAGTATGGAGCAGTTCTATCTGTCCGAGAGCATGAGCAAGTATAAGAAGTATTATTTCAATACGGTTGATTTCAACGGTGAAAAATATTACTCCTTCTATCCGTATCTTGAGATAAACGGAAAGAAAATATATGTCGGAACAAACGTTATTGCAGACTGCACAGGAAATTTTGTTCTTGCAAAGAATTGGATGGGCGGATATGAGACTGTAAATACGTCAACTGCAATAAATGACAGGGACTATACCGAAAGATATCCCGATGCAAAGATAAGTCCGAATGAGGCTCTTGCTGTTCTTACGGAAAAGGAAAAGCTTCTTGGGCTTGACTCGGATATATCCGAGTATATTTTTGAAACAGACGAAACACTTTCGGAGATCAACGGAGTACCCTGTTACAGAATAACTCCGAAGGTAGAATATCTTGACCATATAGAGCTGCTCAGCCCGTATTATGTTCTTGCCGATAAAAGCTCATCTGTAATGGTTGGCGTAAAGGGTAAACAGGGAGAGTATAAGGAACTGAAATAAAATATAATTTGAGTTTTGATTTCCTTGTCTATTATATTTTTATTCATCTTATTGCAAACAGACAAGAATGTCCTGATAAAACAGTTCATATAACAAACGTCGATGTCCCCCGAGTCTCGCCTGCCGGCTCGGTCGGTGCTTCTGCCTTCGGCAGAGGTGTCCATCGGACACCCGCACCCTCTATAGGCGGCGGGTTCCATGCGTACGTCGGTGGTGGGTTAAAATCCCCCACCAACGCCCGCAGGAGCTAAAGCTCCGCGGCGTTTGTTGACGTCGTCGCTCGCTCCGATCAGGCGAGCTTGTTGGAGCTTAGCTCCTTGTTTAAAAAGTTCGTTTTTGGGGAAATGGCTATCCCTGAAGAAGCAGCCCTGAGCACAATGAATTACCGAGTGATTAATCAGAAAATATATACAAGCACGATATGTTATGATAAAATATAGATATATGATAAAGTAAAGGAGCATGATCTGCTATGGTTATCAAACCCAAGGTAAGAGGATTTATCTGCACAACTGCACATCCTGAGGGCTGCAAAGCCTATGTCCGCAGGCAGATAGATTATATCAAAGCACAGCCCCATGCAAAAGGTCCTGAAAAAGTACTTGTCATTGGTGCTTCAATGGGCTACGGACTTGCATCAAGAATAACCGCTGCTTATTCATTCGGAGCTGCAACTATAGGTGTTATTTTTGACAAGCCTGCAAGCGGTTCAAGAACTGCTTCATCGGGCTGGTACAATACCGCTGCATTCGAGAGCTTTGCACATGAGGACGGTCTGTATGCCAAGACACTGAACGGAGATGCTTATTCAAAGGAAATGAAGGATAAGACTATCGAGCTGATAAAGGCAGACCTTGGCAAGGTCGATATGGTGGTTTACAGTCTTGCAGCACCAAGGCGCACAACTGCTGACGGAGTAACATATTCTTCCGTATTAAAGACGGTAGGCGCACCCTATACAAACAAGACAATTGACCTGAAAAACCGTGTGGTAAGCGATATTACCGTTGAGCCTGCCACAGATGAAGAAATTGCCGCTACAGTAAAGGTAATGGGCGGTGAGGATTGGAAGGATTGGATAGACGCACTTAAGGCAGCCGATGCAATTGAGGATAATGCTGTAACAGTTGCCTATTCATATATCGGACCCTCTATCACACACCCGATGTATGCTGACGGCTCAATCGGCAAAGCTAAGGACGATCTTTTTGCAGTCTCAAAGCAGATAACAGCCGAAGGCATAAAGGCATATATTTCTGTAAATAAGGCTCTTGTAACACAGTCATCTGCCGCTATCCCGATAGTACCGCTGTATATTTCAATTCTCTACAAGGTCATGAAGGCTCATGGTGTTCACGAGGGCTGTATTGAGCAGATGTACCGTCTTATGAATCAGAAGCTTTATGCAGGTGAAGCCTTAACAGATGAAGAAAACCGTATCAGACTTGACGACCTTGAAATGCAGCCGGAAATTCAGCAGGAGGTAAGTGCTCTCTGGTCAGACATTTCAACGGAAAATCTTGACACACACGCAGACCTTGACGGCTACTTCGCTGATTTCTATGCTCTTTTCGGTTTTGGTGCAGACGGTGTCGACTACGAAGCCGACACAGACCCTTCTACGCCGGACTTCAGCCCTGATTGATTTTGTGTCTGTGTTCACGCTCAAAAAATCCGGGGAACATTATATTATAACAAACGTCGTTGTCCCCCGAGTCTCGCCTGCCGGCTCGGTCGGTGCTTCTGCCTTCGGCAGAGGTGTCCACCGACGCCCGCAGGAGCTAAAGCTCCACGACGTTTGTTGACTGCGTCGCTCGCTCCAATCAAGCGAGCTTGTTGGAGCTTAGCTCCTTGTTTAAAAACAGCACTGTATTCTCGAGTGTGAGAGAATACAGTGCTTGATTTTTATTTGGGTTTTGAGAAGATACAGCCGCAGTAATTCTGACGGTAGAGGTCATATTTGGCAGAAAGTTCAATTGAGCGTTTATAGCCGCCTCGTTTTTTGAAATCCGAGAATAGATATGGAACACCTGTAGCGGTACTTACCTCTTTGCCGATAGAATTCAGCACTTCACTGTCCTTCTGAGGACTTATTGAAAGAGTGGTGGTAAAATAATCAAATGAATTCTCCTTGGCAATAATGGCGCTTTCCATAAGTCTCATACGATAGCACTTATGACAGCGTGAGCCTCGTTCAGGCTCATTTTCAAGACCTTTTGCCATATCAAAAAATTCCTTCGGGTCATATCTGCCCTCAATAAATCTGACATCGGGACACATCTCGGAAATCAGCCGTTTTATTTCAGAGACACGGTGAAGATATTCCTCCTCCGGAGAAATATTCGGGTTATAGAAAAACACCGTTATATCAAAATATGATGTAAGATATTCAAGAACATAGCTGCTGCATGGAGCACAGCAGGCATGAAGCAGCAGTGTCGGTCTTTTTCCGCTCTCACTGAGCTGCTTTATTGTTTTGTCAAGAATAAGCTGATAATTCGTCTTTGGTATCTGGGACATTTCTTGAATACCGCCTTTCAGCACAGTGCCTGTGCTCCCGATCACGTTATTTATTGTTAAAAGCGGCAATATGACGCTCATAATATATGTTAAAAGAAATGATATACGATGATTTATTATCTGTGCCGGAAGAAATATTACAGACACGGCTGCTGTTGTCGGTTACAGTCCTATAAAGTGCAGTATACCGGCAGGGGTGTCTGCGATGAACTCTGCACCTGCCGAGATAAGCTCCTCAGTTGGCCGAAAGCCCCAGCTTACACCGCAGAAGCTGACGCCGGCATTTTTTGCTGTAAGAACATCTACATCACTGTCGCCTATATATACGACTTCGTCCTTTGATATACCAAGTTCCGACAGAATACCGTTAATTCCGTCAGGGGAAGGCTTTCGCTCACAGCTGTCACGCTTGCCCCATATCTCTGCAAATTTAATGTCCGGAAATAAAGAATTTACTATAAGCTTTGCAAAATCATCGGGCTTATTTGAGTTTACGGCAAAGAGTATACCGTTAGCTGAGAGGGTATCCAGCATTTCGGGAATTCCCTCATAAGGACGTGTAAAGTCAAGACAATGCTCCGTATAGTATTTATTGAAATCGGAGTGTATTTGTTTCTTTATTTCAGGGGTTATATCTTCACGCTCACCGACAGCTCTGTCGATAAGCACGAGGATTCCGCTGCCTACCATAAAACGGTATTTTTCTGTTTCGTGAGTATTGCAGCCGTGCTGTGAAAGAGCGTAATTCATTGCGCAGGACAGGTCTGCAAGAGAATTTATAAGTGTTCCGTCAAGGTCGAAAATGCATAGTTTTGTCATAGGGTATCCTTTCACTTTTTCTTATTGAGAGAGGTCTTTTTTGTTCTTGTCGCAAGCTTGCTGTCTGAGCCGGGAAGTCCTGTACCTCTGCTGCCTCCGCCAAGAGCGGCAGCAGGAAGCTTTTTGCCCTTGAGTATAAATATCATTGCTATAGAGATCAATACGATTATTCCCGAAATGACAGAAAAGAAGATTATATCTGAAACATTAGGGGAAGTCACATTGTATAAGAGGTCTATCTTTGTGCCTTTTATCTGCATTGAAACAGAGCCGTCCTTGATCTTTGAGAGGTCAGCCTGTTCAGAGCCTTCAGCAGAATTATATGAGAAAGCCTTTACAATATCTCCTCCCTGTGCGGAGAGCTTGTAATATACGGGAGTTTCGGAATTTTTGCCGAGAATGACAGATGAAAGGTCAAGATGCTCCGTGTACTGCTTAAGTGTTCTGAGGGTCATGAACTTGCCCTCGCTTGAAAGTTTGTATGTATTCTTTCCGCTTAGTATTTTTGTGAATGTTTCGTTGAGAGTGTCGGGAGTTCCGCTGGACGTATATGTGCAGATATAGCCTGTGTCAATGAATTCCTTCAAGGCTCCGTAGCCGAGACTTTCGATATAGCTCTTTGCATAGTCTGATGCTTCGTCTCCTGCAGCACCCTTGTCAAATTTAAAGGTTATAGTCTTGCGGAGGTTGTCGCCCTCAAGAGGAACGGCTTCGATTTCTATCGAATTAGCTGTGTACTGCTTGCCGTCATTTATCCTCAGCTTCATATATGAGCCGTCATATTTTATTGCGGATACCTTGCCGTATTGGTTGTTGTCAAGAAAATCATCTGCTATTCGCCATGTGCCGTCCTCATAGAGCTGGCATTCACCAAGTTCTGTAGTACCTGAAACGGAATAAACATATTCGATAGGAACATTAGTTCCGTTATTGCCTATGTAGTTTGAAAAGTCAAGCTCTTCGTTATATGAGTTTTGTTCTGCAAGAACGGTACTGCCTGCGTCCTTGTCGAGATAATCGACTTCACCGTACTCAGTGTGCAGAAGCTTCTGAGTGTAGCTTCTCAGCTCTGTCTGACTGAGATCCTTGAATACTATAGTATAGTTGTAGGAATTGTTTGAAAACGGGCGCTCGGACTTTGCAGCCGAAGGTGTAACGGAAGCAAAGTAATCGTCTATTTTGGTGCTGTCGCTTTCATAGGTGGATTGTGAAACAGTAAATACGACAGTTCTGTCGTAGTATGTTACGGAATTGTCATAGTTTCCCTTTTTCTTTATGGTTTCTATATGTATTTTCTGTATAGGATAGCCGTCAAGACAGTTTACGGAGATAACAGGGGGAGATGTCTGAGCATCATCGTTAAGAAAAACTGTGGTTTTGGTCTCATCGGTGTCGAGATCGAGACCGCCGAAGCCTTCCGAATCGGCGCCGTTTGCTATCCAATCGGTAAGCAGGCTTTTACTCTGGAAGTTTTCCTCTATTTTCCAGCCCTTTGTCATAACGGTGTTGGGGTGTGAGAAGCTGACCATAGCCTGACTGCCAAGTATTTCGCTTGTTTTTTCAATATATTCCTGTCTTGAATTGAAGGCAAGCTCAAAGCTGTACTGCACCTTGCCGTCAACATAGCCCTTAGAGGGTGTCAGAGCGTTCGGACAGTATTTCTGCACTACCTTTTCAAGCTCTGTTTCCGAATCCGAGCCGGTTTTAATTACACTCTGAGGGAAGGTCATAACGATGGTTCTCTTGCCCGAAAAGCTGTCGCTGAGGGAGAGAGTTGTCTGAATATCGACCTTTTCAGGCTCCTGTTTATTGCAGGACGGGAGCACGAGGAGAGAAAGCACGGTAATGAACGTTAATAGTAATATGCGAATGCGATTGGTACTTGACAAGGCTATCACTTCCTGTAGATTATTACACAATTATATTTTACTATTTTAAGTATATAATGTAAAGAGTTTTCTTGTCTTATGTCGGAGGAAATTATTGATGGTTTTTTAATGACAGTTTTATCCTAACACGGCAAGAAGACTCCGACCTCTATAGGTCGGGGATGAATTGCCGTCAGCCCGTAAGGGCTGAAAATGCTTGAC
>CACXGH010000203.1 GCA_902767175.1 uncultured Ruminococcus sp. | reverse complement strand
GACCGAGCCGGCAGGCGAGACTCGGGGGACATCGACGCTTGTTATACCTCTGCGAAAGGAACGATAAATATGAGCTTTTGTCACAAGTGCGGTACAAGGCTGAACAGTGAATGTCTGTTCTGCATAAAATGCGGCGCAAGGGTGCTGACAGAGGAGGATATAGAAAAGAGCCTGAGCTCACCCTCTGCTTCACAGAATGCCGCAGATGACCCTGATGACACGGACTTTGAGATCGATACGGAGCTGCTTGACCGTATAATAGCCGAAACGAAGCTTGAACTCAGAAACAATCCATTGCCCGAAACAACGCACGACAGCAAAGACGGATCCGCGATCGTTGTTGATGACGGTCTTGATGATGAGGACGAGGTCACCGTCTTTGATGATGAAGAAGATGATGACGATGACGACTCCGACGTCTTTACCTATGATGAAGAGCCTGCTCCCCCTGCCCCTGCGCTCTCTCCGCTGTGCAATTCGCGCCCCGAGAGAAAGGTATATAACTACGGGCTGCAATATCGTTACTTTGCGGGGCTCGATACCTGCTCATACAACGGTGCGCTCTACTTTGTCGTGCCCGAAAAGGACGAGATATGGCAGATAGAGGACGAAACGAACATAGTTACCCGCAAGATAGAGCTGAAAAAACAGATAAAGAAAAACGAGAGGCTCATCTCTGTATTCGTTAACGATACGGGTATTTATGCTCTCTCTGAAAAATCAATAACACGAAACGGCGATGAGTACATTCAGTACAGAATGCTGCATATAGGTCATGACGGCGAATACAGGCGCAACCATACCCTTGGCACCACCAAAAAGGAATTTACCGCCGCCTATATGAACAGGGATACACTTTACTACAGCATTAACAACAAGCTTATGGAATACCGATTCGTAAGCTGCTCGGAATATGAGCTGCTGAAAAGAAGCTCACGCTCTGACGGCACTATTTCTACCGTTTACGCCTCAGACAGCTTTGTCGTATTCAAAGATGAGAACTACGACAAGGACGACAACCGCTGCGGCTGGACTCTGTATAACAAGAGCAACGGCGATATAACCTATCTTGAAAAGCATTTTTCGGTAAAAACCTGGCAGAATAACGGCTTGAAGATAGGCGCCTTCGATATGCAGAAGGATCTTATCTGGCTGTATGACAAAGAGGCAAAGACCATGCAGGCGTATTCGCTCAAGACGCTCAGGCCCGCCGATGAAAAGATCTGGCACTTTGCAGATATGGATTGGACAAACGCAAACTGCCGCTATTTTGACGGCGAGATTCTGTATTCCGCTCCCACCTATTATAAGATGTTCGCCTATGATGCGGACGGCAACAAATATACCTGGCTGGACGGTATGCACGGCTGCTGCGAGGTGTTCCGTGTGCTCAACAACCGCCTGCACGTCAATATGCACGGCGGCATTTCGCCTACAGAGGTATATCCCAAAACAGCAGAAAAGCAGAAGGCGCTCTATAACAGCCCCTTCGACCTCTCACAATGATAACGAAAGGAAGCTTCATTCATGGAAAAGATAAAAATGACTACCCCCCTCGTCGAAATGGACGGCGACGAGATGACGAGAATAATATGGAAGATGATAAAGGACGAGCTTATCCTTCCATACGTTGACCTCAAGACTGAATACTACGATCTGGGACTTGAAAACAGAGAAAAAACAAAAGATCAGGTAACCATTGACTCTGCAGAAGCTACAAAGAAATACGGTGTTGCAGTAAAATGTGCTACGATCACACCTAATGCTGAGAGAGTCAAGGAATATAATCTCACTCAGATGTGGAAATCCCCCAACGGTACTATAAGAGCTATTCTTGACGGTACGGTTTTCAGAACTCCTATCGTTGTCAAGGGCATAACACCCTATATTCCCACATGGACAAAGCCTATAACAATTGCCCGTCATGCATACGGTGATGTTTACAAGAACACTGAAATGGTCGTTGCTGACGGAAGCAAGGCAGAGCTTGTTGTTACAGACAAGGACGGAAATGAGACACGTCAGCTTATCCATGAATTCAACGGCTCAGACGGAATCATTCAGGGACTGCATAACATCGACAAAAGCATAAGCAGCTTTGCAAGAGCTTGCTTCAACTTTGCCCTTGATAAGAAGCAGGATCTGTGGTTTGCGACAAAGGATACTATCTCTAAGAAATACGATCATCGTTTCAAGGACATTTTCAATGAAATATTCGACAGCGAATACAAAGAGAAATTTGCTCAGGCCGGAATAACATATTTCTACACACTGATAGATGATGCAGTTGCAAGAGTTATCCGCTCGGACGGCGGTTATATCTGGGCGTGCAAGAACTATGACGGCGACGTAATGTCAGACATGGTAGCAACAGCTTTCGGCTCACTTGCAATGATGACATCTGTGCTTGTTTCACCGGACGGCATTTATGAATATGAAGCCGCACACGGCACGGTACAGCGTCATTATTATAAATATCTCAAGGGTGAGACAACATCAACCAACTCTGTAGCAACACTGTTTGCATGGACAGGCGCATTGAGAAAGCGCGGACAGCTTGACGGCAATGCAGAGCTTGAAACATTTGCAGACAAACTTGAAAAGGCTACAATAGCAACGATCGAGGACGGCATAATGACAGGCGACCTTGCAGCTCTCTCAACACTTGAGAACAAGACAAAAGTTGACACAGAAACTTTCCTCAAAGAGGTAAACAATCATCTTTCATCGCTTCTTTGATCACAGGACCTGATAAAAACACACATAAAGCACGGTATTCTCATCTGAGTTTACCGTGCTTTTTTTATTGGTTAATATTTATTTTGGCTGCGCCGCACAAATACCGCCTTAAACAAGGAGCAAAGCTCCAACAAGCTCGCTTGATTGGAGCGAGCGACGCCGTCAACAGATGTCGGGGAGCTTTAGCTCCTGCGG
>CACXGH010000202.1 GCA_902767175.1 uncultured Ruminococcus sp. | reverse complement strand
TTTTTCGTCAGATTGTATCAAAATACCGCAGGAATACTGACGTATTTCAAGGGATTTTGGTGCAAGATAACGGGAAAAGATCAAGCAAATGTGGCGCTAAGCCGCAAGGCGTTCTTTGTGCGGTGTTGCCTTAAGTCTGCACAGAAATTATTTGATTTACCCCTCTGATAATTGAAAACCGGAAACGAAAAGGCAATGGCAGCATATTATTACAAGGAGCGATAACAATGACAGAAAAGGAAAAAATGCTCAGTAAGATGATGTACGACCCGAGAGACCCGGAACTGCAGGCAGACGCTGACCGTTCAAGAAAACTGACAAGGCTGTTCAATACAACAACAGAGGAACAGAAACAATACCGCACTGAGCTGTTGAAGGAGCTTTTCGGCAGTACGGGCGAGCATATATATGTAGAGCCGCCGTTTCGATGTGATTACGGCAGCAATACATACATCGGAGAGAATTTCTATGCCAATTTCGACTGTATCATACTTGACGTTGCAAAGGTAACGATAGGCAAAAACTGTCTTTTGGGGCCGAGAGTATGCATTTATACCCCCTGCCACCCGATAGACCCCGATGAGAGAAACACAGGCAGAGAATACGGTCTGCCCGTTACGATAGGAGACAATGTATGGATAGGCGGCTCTGCCGTAATAAACCCCGGTGTCACTATCGGAAATAATGTTGTTATCGGCTCGGGTTCTGTTGTCACACACGATATCCCCGACAATGTCGTTGCGGCAGGAAATCCCTGCAAAATAATAAGACCCATCAAATAAAAAACAGGCACGGTAAACTCACGATAGACTGCGGGAGAATACCGTGCCTTCTTTTTTTTAAAACTTCTCTCTCCCCTATTGACAATAACTGCCCGGGAGAGTATAATATATTTAACGATTAAGCAAATATTTAATCGTATTTCATTACAGGAGGTCATATTTATGAAAAAGACATATAAAATTGATGTAGACTGCGCTAACTGTGCCAATAAAATGGAGGATGCCGCTAAGAAAACCGAAGGAGTAAAGGACGCTTCCGTTAATTTTATGATGCTCAGAATGACAGTTGAGTTTGAGGAAGGTGCCGAGCCGAAGGAAGTAATGGAGCGTGTGCTGAAAAACTGTAAAAAGGTTGAGAGCGACTGCGAAATTTTTCTGAAATGATTCAGGTATCAGAAATCGGTCTGATAAGGCTTATGGAGTCTGACAGTTTTTAATCGGATCTTCTCAGCCGTAAAATCCGGGAAATACCGGATCAGACAGAATATCAGGTGAATGCTATGAGTAAAAAGCAAAAGAAAAACCTTATCAGGATAATAATTTCGTCTGTCCTGATGATCGCATTTCTCTTTGTGCCCGTACAGGGTGTATGGAGACTGCTGCTGTTTCTCGTGCCGTACTTTATAATAGGCTATGATATCCTTATCAAAGCCGCAAAAGGCATTAAGAACCTGCAGCCATTTGATGAATGCTTTCTTATGGCGATAGCTACAATAGGAGCAATAGTTGTGGGTATCATCGGGGACGGTGATTATATAGAGGCTGTTGCGGTAATGCTGTTCTATCAGATAGGCGAATGGTTCCAGAGCTATGCTGTCGGAAAGAGCCGCCGGAACATAACCGAGCTTATGGATATACGCCCTGACCATGCCAATATCGAAGTTGACGGCGAGCTTATAGAAACAGACCCCGATGAGATAGAGACCGGAAGTATTATAGTAGTAAAGCCCGGAGAGAAAATACCGATAGACGGAATAATCACAGAGGGCAGCTCTGCTGTTGACACAAGCGCGCTGACGGGAGAAAGCCTGCCTAAAGACGTTATGACGGGCGATGAGGTGATAAGCGGCTGTGTCAATATGAGCGGCGTGCTGAAAATACGAACGACAAAGGAATTCAGTGATTCGGCTGTATCGAAAATCCTTGAGCTTGTCGAAAATGCAAGCTCAAGAAAATCACGTTCGGAGAATTTTATCTCACGTTTTGCAAAGATCTATACGCCTGCTGTGGTGATCGGCGCTGTTCTGCTTGCGGTTCTGCCGCCTGTCATCGGAATTATTGCAGGAGGAGAAGCGAATTGGGCAACTTGGGTATACAGGGCGCTGACATTTCTTGTAATAAGCTGTCCGTGTGCGCTTGTTATAAGCATACCTCTCAGCTTTTTTGCAGGGATAGGAGGAGCAAGCCGTGAGGGTGTTCTCGTAAAAGGTTCTAACTGTCTTGAGGCTCTGTCAAAGACTAAAACGGCTGTATTTGATAAAACAGGCACTCTGACAAAGGGAGTATTTGAGGTAACGGCGGTACATCCAGATAAAGCAGACGAAAATACGCTGCTTCATTTAGCGGCTCATGTCGAAAAATTTTCTACCCACCCGATAGCAGTATCTCTGAGGGCAGCATATCCGGATGAGTGTAACGAGTGCGAAATAACAGATATTACTGAAATATCCGGACAGGGCATAACAGCCGGTGTAAATGGTGCGGTAATAGCTGTGGGAAATGAAAAGCTGATGAAAACCGTCGGAGCGGAAATAGTCAAATGCCCTCATGAGCACACGGGAACTGTAATTCATATTGCCTCTGACGGAAAGTATCTCGGACATATAGAGATATCAGATGTAATTAAGCCAGGCTCGGCAAAGGCGATAGAACAGCTCAGAGCCTGCGGAGTGCGGAGTACTGTCATGCTTACGGGCGACTGCCGTGCTGCGGCTGACAGAGTCGCAAAGGAGCTTGATATAGACGAAGTATACAGTGAGCTTCTGCCGGAAAATAAGGTAGAGAAATTAGAGGAGCTTTCAGAGAAACGAAAAGCATCAGAGCTTGCAGCTTTCGTGGGTGACGGCATAAACGATGCGCCTGTTCTTACAAGAGCCGATATCGGCATAGCAATGGGTGCGCTCGGCTCTGATGCCGCAATAGAAGCTGCTGATATAGTTCTTATGGACGATGACCCCGTGAAGATATCCAAAGCAATAAAGATATCAAAAAAGTGCATGAGGATAGTCAAAGAAAATATATGGTTCTCTATCGGCATAAAGCTGCTTTGCCTTGTGCTGGGCGCATTGGGACTTGCAAATATGTGGGCGGCTATTTTTGCCGATGTCGGTGTAATGGTTATAGCCGTTATCAACTCTATAAGAGCACTGTTTGTAAAAAAGCTGTAATATCCCTCGATAACCTGCATCAGAAACCTGCGTCGACTTTCATGGTCTTTGTCAGAGGACTTCGTCCTCCGAACCTCCTACAAGGGACTCTGTCCCTTGACCCTGCAAGCCTTTGAAAAGGCTTGAGCGAAACTTTTGATATTTTGTTCACAGGTTATTTACTCGTTCAAAAACCTTGAGTTGACTTCATCAGGGGGTTGACAAGGAATAGAAGGAATGGTATAGTATTATTATCTGAGGGATTAAACCTTTCCGGGATAGAGGTGCGGTAAAGGCGTGTAATCGGACGGAGGCTGCCGGAGCCTGTGAGAGCCGATGAATAGAGTTGCCGCCGAAAAGCAGGAGAGCGGCGTTTCCTGCTTTGGTCATTCATCGGAGCGATGTCTGACTGTCACCATATTTTTATGGTGGGGAGCTATCGTTTACATTCTGATTTTTCGTGACGGTATTTTCTTTGTTAATGTATCGTCTGATTATTCGGAACATGACAGCTTGTTTCTATGACCGGTCTGATGCCGGTCATTTTTTATTCCGGAAAGAACATTGCCGTGAAAGCATTTATCTTCGGGCTTTCGGGTATCTCCTTCGGCTTTTAGGAGAAATTTTTATGAATTGTGTTAAGGAGACGAGAAAAATGGAAAAACAGTATAATGTAGGTATCATAGGCGCTACAGGAATGGTAGGTCAGCGTTTTGCGACACTTCTTGAAAATCACCCCTGGTTCAATGTAAAGGTACTTGCTGCAAGTGAGCGCAGCGCAGGCAAAACATATAAAGAAGCTGCAGGAAACCGCTGGGCACTCAAAACTCCTATGCCTGAGTCAATGAAGGATATGGTAATAATGAATGCAGCCGATGTTGAGGCTGTCGCTTCACAGGTGGATTTCGTATTCTGTGCAGTTGATATGAAAAAAGAAGATATCCGTGCTCTTGAGGAGGCTTATGCCAAGGCAGAATGCCCCGTTGTATCAAACAACAGCGCACACCGCTTTACACCCGATGTTCCTATGGTAATTCCTGAGATAAACGACAATCACCTTGAAATAATCGAGGCTCAGAGAAAGCGTCTCGGCACAAAGAAGGGCTTCATCGCAGTTAAGTCAAACTGCTCACTGCAGAGCTATGTACCTGCTGTCCACCCCCTTATGAAGTACGGTGTAAAGAAAGTCCTTGCCTGCACATATCAGGCAATTTCAGGCGCAGGCAAGACATTTGAAAGATGGCCTGAGATGATAGACAACGTTATCCCCTATATCGGCGGCGAAGAGGAAAAATCCGAGCAGGAGCCTCTCAAGATCTGGGGAACTATCGAGAACGGCGAGATCGTAAAGGCATCATCACCCTCCATTACAGCACAGTGTATCCGTGTTCCTGTAACAGACGGTCATACTGCAGCAGTATTCGTAGAGCTTGAACAGAAACCCACAATGGAGCAGATAATCAATGATTGGGAGACATATAAGGGCAAGCCTCAGGAGCTTGAGCTTCCCAGCGCACCGAAGCAGTTTGTACACTACTTCACTG
>CACXGH010000201.1 GCA_902767175.1 uncultured Ruminococcus sp. | reverse complement strand
CAGAGCAACACGCTGTCTCTGACCACCTGAAAGAGCCTTTGGCTTACGCTCAAGAATGTGAGCAATGTCGAGGGATCTTGCAGCTTCTTCAACACGTCTTCTTATCTCCTCGGGGGGAGTCTTGCGAAGCTTAAGACCGAATGCCATGTTGTCGAAAACTGTCATGTGCGGATAAAGAGCGTAGTTCTGGAACACCATTGCTATATCTCTGCCCTTAGGTGAGATATCGTTAGCAAGGACATCGCCTATGTAAAGCTCGCCCTTTGAGATATCCTCAAGACCTGCGATCATACGAAGAGTTGTTGACTTACCGCAGCCTGAGGGACCAACGAAAATGATGAACTCTTTATCAGCAATTTCAAGGTTGAAGTTACTAACAGCAACGACATTTCCGTCATAAATCTTGTAAACATTTCTTAATGATACACTTGCCATAATTATCCTCCTGAATTCGCTCATAAAAGCGTATTTGAATTCAATATTCAACACTAATACTATAACAGATTTTTTCCAAAAATAAAAGACATTTTTTTACTAAAATCTTATGCCTTAGTTTATGTATAATTCACATAAGACAAAATTAAAACCTTCATTTTGTACAAATTGTATATTATTAATAATCGGTTATCCCGTGTTTTCGGCTCAAAATATCAATCAGTTCGCTTTCCGTAAGGTACCTTGACATACCTTCTGATAGATCACGATCGAGAAAAACCTGTCCTATACGCAGTCTTTTCAATTCAATGACCTCCGCTCCTACAGCATGGAACATCTTTTTTATCTGATGAAACTTGCCTTCGCATATTTCAACAAGAGCTTTGTCTTTATCAATTATTTTCATTTCTGCCGGAAGAAACGAGATCTCTCCCAAAGTGATTCCCTGTGAAAATGCTTTAACGTCAGTTTCATTCAGTTCCCTGTCACACTTTACCTCATACAGCTTGTAGACATGGCTTTTCGGGGACAGCATTTTATGTGCAAGCTCTCCGTCATCGGTTATCAGGATAAATCCTACTGTATCCTTATCAAGCCTTCCGGCAGGAAAAAGCTCACGGCGCTTCATTTCTTCGGGAAGAAGGTCTATCACTGTCTTTGCGTGCCTGTCACTGCTTGCAGATAATACTCCCTTGGGTTTGTTCATCATTATATAAACATATTTATTGAAGCTGATTCTTTTTCCGTCAACCATAATTTCGGCTGCTTCCGGGTCGAGTTTTTCCTCGGGGCGCTTTACAGTCCTGCCGTCTGCCGTTATCCTTCCTGCCTTTATCATAGCTTTAACTTCACTCCGGCTGGCTATATTCTGTGAGGAGAGTATTTTATCTATTCTTTCCGCTGACATATATATCATCCTTTTTGAAACTACTAAGCAACAGCTATATAATATCATATTTTATATTGCTTTGCAAACCGCTATTCACGAATAATGAATATTACTCATAGTATAAAATAGTCAAGGAGGTTGTGATATGAAAATGCTCATTTATACCGTAAAAAAGGGCGATACACTTTACGAAATAGCAAAACGCTGCGGAACTACAGTAAATATGATAGCACGCTATAACGGCATTGCCGACCCTGATGTTATTTACGCAGGGCAGATACTGAGAATACCCGTATCGGAGATCCCATGCGGAAAGGGGAACGGCTCTCCCGAATTTGCTGAATATATAGTCCGCAGGGGCGATACCCTTGCATCTATAGCTGTGATGTATGATACGAGTGTAGGCAGACTTGCCGATATCAACGGAATATCCGATCCTGACAGGATATTCGATGGTCAGGTCATTAAAATCCCCGTTACGGGCAGGGACTGCGGCAGCAAGGAATACATCGTAAAAAGAGGAGATACACTTTACAGTATTGCTCAGCGTTCGGATACCGATGTTGCGGGTCTTGCAGATGCCAACAATATAGCAGATCCGGATGTAATAAATGAGGGACAGGGTCTGACAGTTCCGAACATGGAAAATGATAATGAGGACAGGCTTGAATATACTGTTGTTCAGGGTGATACACTCTGGGAAATTTCAAGAAAATTCGGTGTCAGTGTGCCGTATCTTATAAATCTTAATAAACTTGCAGATCCTGACAGGATATTTGCAGGTCAGATATTATTAATAAGAAGATAACAGTACAATTGTTTTAGCTGTGATATAATTAAAAACAGTCGGTGATGGAAATACTCCTCATCGGCTGTTTGTCTTTAGCCTGGCTTTTTCACCGCCGTGATCTTACGGCAGTTTTGTTTCTTTGAAAGAATACACACTATTCCATACATGATACAGCAAAATAATATCTTTACCGTGACATCAGATGCCTTCGTGCCAATAACGGGCAGTACTGCCGCAAACAGGCAGAACAAAAGTGTTAATAAACAGGGGAGTATAACAGCTTTTACAAGGCTTAATCTGAACGAAGTCACCTTTACGAGTCTCCATACGCTCATTGCAGTATTGAGCAGCTCGCTTATTATTATTACAGCCGTGACGCCGTATATTCCGTAAACAGGAAGAAGAATGACAGTCAGCAGAACCCGTATTACAGAATCTATAGTATTGAAGATAAAATAGCTTGTCTGCTCATTCAGACCCTTGAGAATTCCGTCAACTACCGAGTCAAGATACATGAACGGTATTACGGGAGCAAGCAGGGAAAGGTATTTACCGGCTTCACTGCTGCCAAAGAGCACCTCGCAAAGCGGGACTGCAAAGAAGATCAGTATTATTGTAACCGGAACCGAGTATCTCAGAGAGCTTTCTACCATTTTTTCAGTCATTCGCTTTATTGAGGAATAATCATCCTTTGCCCTTGCTTCCGATATTTCCGGAATTATAAGAGCCGCAAACGGAAAAACGATAACCGAAGGAAAAACGAGTACAGGCATAGCCATTCCGCTTATTATTCCGTACTGTGAAAGTGCCATTGTCTGAGTAAAGCCGTATCTGCAAAGTCCCTGTGGGATAAGGGCATTTTCTGCTGCAGAGAGACCGCTTCTAAGACAGGCATTAGCACTTACAGGCAGCATAACGGGCAGCATTTTTCTGCCGAGAGAATCTGCTTTCTCACGTCCTGTTCCAATTCTGCCTATATCTATGCGGTAGCATATAACAGAATAAATAAAGGAAACGACTTCGGCTGACGTTGTGCCTGCAACAGTGATACAGCAGGCTTGTGTAAGGTCTGAGGGATGATAAAAGGAAAAAACCGTAATAAAAACGCCTGTCTCTATTATTTGTTCAATAAACTGCTCTGCCGATGTCGGCAGCGACTTTCTTCTTGCACAGAAATATCCTCTGATACAGGCGGAAACCGCAAGGAACGGCAGGCTTACGGACAGCAGTCTGAGAGACGGAGCTGCTCTCGTATCATGGAGAATGAATCCTGCCGAGAAATCAGCACCGAAGAAAAGCAAAGTGCCTCCGGACAGTCCTATTATAAATGAAATAACAATACATTTCTCTATTGCATATCTTGCCTGAGCAGGTTTTCCCTTTGCGGAAAGCTCCGTGAAAAGCCTTGTGGCACAAAGACTTATTCCCGAAGAAGAAACCGTCACAAAAACAAGGTAAATACTCATTACGAGCTGATAAAGCCCTATGCCCTCAGCACCTGTTTTTTCCGTCAGCATAACTCTGAAAAGCATTGAGATACTTCTTATAATAATGGCAGAAACAGCCATTATTATACCGTTTTTAATAAAAAGTGTCCTTCTGATATTCCCGCCTCCCGAGGTATTTATAAAACTGACCAAATGCAGTGTGAATTAAAGCGTGGACGGCTGAGTGCCGCCGCTTGATTCTCATAAAAATCAATTTTAAAAACAGGTGTCTTCTTAATAAAAATATGAACACAAAGTAAATAGTTTCTGTCAAGGGACAGAGTAACTTGTGCGATGTTGGGAGGGGTGAGGGTCTCCGGTGGAACCATCTGCCGAAGGCGGAAGCACCGTCAGGGCCGGCAGGCGAGACAAACCCTCCGACATTCTGTTGTTTCTGTCATGATTTTGCAAGTGATCAGGACAAAATATGAATTTATTAATTTAATTTACTCATTCAAAAACTCTGTCTGAATGTTTGCATTCACTTGACGAAAGCTGTATTATAATATAGAATTGTAATATACTTTAGGAATCGCTGAATAAATCACGTCTTACGTCTCAGTCCCTGTCCGGCTTGCCTTTTCCGCCGTCTTGCACCAAAATCCCTTGACAACCGACAGATTACCTGCGGTCTTTTAGTACAACCTGACGAAAAATTGCTGACGCAATACAGGCACTGAATTTAATCAGCGCTTCCTTTACATTATGGAAAAACAAAAGTGAGATGATGAGATGTTCAGACTCAGACGATTTTTAAAGGACTATAAGCTGCAGTTGATTATCGGACCAATATGCAAGCTTATAGAGGCTGTTTTTGAGATTTTCATACCGTTGATAACAGCGGATATTATAGATAACGGTGTACGAAACAATGATGTAGGCTATGTTCTGCAGAAGGGCGGTCTCATGGTGCTGCTCGGTGCGCTCGGTCTCGGGTTTGCTCTTGTGTGTCAGAAATTGTCGTCAATTGCTTCTCAGGGCTTTGGTACTAAGGTGAGAAATGCCATGTTCCGCCATATCAATTCGTTTTCACATAATGAACTTGATAAAATAGGCACACCATCTCTTATTACAAGAATGACAAACGATATCAACCGACTGCAGCTTGCGGTTGCAATGCTGATAAGACTTGTCATCAGAGCGCCTTTCCTCGTTATCGGTGCCCTTATCATGGCTATGATGATAGACCTCAGGCTATCACTGATATTTTTTGCCGCCTCTGTTCTTATAGCTCTTGTGCTGTTTATTATAATGAATCGTTCTGTACCGTTCTATAAGCGAATTCAGAAAAATCTCGATACAGTATCACTTATCTCAAGGGAAAATCTCTCGGGCAACAGAGTTATAAGAGCCTTTGGCAGACAAAAGAATGACGAGGAGCGTTTTGATGAGAAAAACAGAGAACTTGCAAAAACCGCAGTTACGGCAGGCAGACTTTCAGCGCTGCTTAATCCTCTTACTTACGTTATAGCTCAGGCAGCGATTATAGCTATAGTATGGTTCGGAGCAGGATTGGTTTTTGTCGGTGAGCTTAAAACAGGTGAGATAATTGCTCTTGTAAACTATATGACACAGATACTCCTTGCTATGATAGTTGTATCAAATCTTGTGGTTGTTTTTACAAATGCATCAGCCTCAGCTGCAAGAGTAAACGAAGTTTTTGATACACAGCCTTCTGTCGTTGAAAAAAACAATGCAGCTCCCCGGCAGGTCGAGGGAGCGCCGTGTATAGAATTCAAAGATGTTTCATTCGGCTATTCAGGAAATGGTCATGCTTTAAAGGATATCAGCTTTACAATAGAAAAAGGCTCTGTAACGGGTATAATAGGCGGTACAGGCTCCGGTAAAAGCACGCTTGTAAATCTTATTCCGAGGTTTTATGACACATCGGAAGGTGAAGTACTTGTCGACGGAGTAAACGTAAAGGACTATTCCTTTGCACAGCTGCGGAAAAGAATAGGAACTGTACCGCAGAAAGCAGAGCTTTTTTCGGGAACTATAAGGGATAATATGCGGCTTGGCAAAAAAGACGCATCAGATGAAGAAATCGAAAAAGCTCTGAAGGTATCGCAATCCTATGAATTTGTAAGCAAGCTTCCTGAAAAATTGGATAAGGTCATCAGTGCAGGCGGAAAGAATCTTTCAGGCGGTCAGCGTCAGCGCCTTACAATTGCAAGAGCGCTTGTTCCTGAGCCTGAGATACTCATACTTGATGACAGTGCAAGTGCGCTTGACTTCGCAACTGATGCGGCACTTCGTAAGGCACTGCATGATGAAACACAGGGAATGACAGTAATAATGGTTTCTCAGCGTGTCGGTACGGTAAGATATGCGGATAAGATAATTGTACTTGACGGAGGAGAGCTTGCAGGGATAGGCACACATAACGAGCTTTTCAATAGCTGTGAGGTCTACAGGGAGATCTGTCTCTCTCAGCTTAAAGCAGAGGAGGCGGAGAACTGATGCCGAAGAAAACACCAAAAAAAGAAAGAATTCAGAAAAATACTGTAAAGCGTATACTGAAATATGCGTCTCCGTATAAAAGGCAGCTTATTTTTGCGATGATGTTTGCTATTCTGTATGTTGTTCTTACACTTACGGCGCCTGTTCTTATCGGATATGCTATTGATAATGTTGTTTCACAGGGAAATGTTGACTTTGAAGCGGCAGCATTCCTCCTTATGATGACAGCCGTAACAGTGTGTGCGTGTGCGGTTTTTCAATGGCTTATGGGCTTGTTTATCAATACGGTCGGCTATTTCACTGTAAGAGACATAAGAAGTGAGATTTTCAGAAAATTCAATTCAGTTCCGCTCAAAATGATAGACAGTCATCCTCACGGAGACCTCATCAGCCGTATTATAAACGATACGGATAATATCGGTGACGGACTTCTTCAGGGTATTACACAACTTTTCTCGGGTGCTGTAATGATAATATGCACGCTTGTGTTTATGATAGTGCTGAATTTTTATATAGCACTTGTCGTTGTAATAATAACACCGCTTTCAATGTTCGTTGCTGCTTTCATAACACGTCTCTCTCAGAAACAGTTCCGTGAACAGTCAAGCACTCAGGGCGAGCTTAGCTCATACATAGAGGAATATATAGGTCAGCAGAAGCTTGTAAAGGCTTTCGGCTATGAGGAACAGTCACAGAACGGCTTTGAGGAGATAAACGAAAGACTTCGTGTATGCGGTCAGAAGTCGCAGTTCTACTCATCACTTGCAAATCCGAGTACACGCTTCGTCAACAGTCTGGTAACAACGGCTGTATGTATAACGGGTGCAGTCAGTGTAATACAGGGGGGACTTACCGTCGGTCAGATAGCCGCTTTTATAACCTATGCTAATCAATACACAAAGCCGTTTAATGAGGTAACAGGCGTTATTCCGCAGCTTCAGTCTGCTCTTGCAGGTGCAGACCGTGTATTCGGGGTGCTTGACAGCGAGAACCAGACTCCCGACCCCGAAAAAACCGAAAAAACCGTGGAATGCAGGGGAAGGATAGATATAGACAGAATAAGCTTTTCATATTCTCCTGAAAAGCCGCTTATAACTGATTTCGACCTTCATGTACGTTCAGGCAGCAAGATAGCCATTGTCGGTCCCACAGGCTGCGGAAAGACAACGTTTATAAATCTGCTGATGCGTTTTTATGACGTGACGGACGGAGATATCCGCATAGACGGCAAAAGCATTTATAATATGAAGCGTGACGAACTGCGTTCTCTATATGGCATGGTATTGCAGGAAAGCTGGCTGTACAATGCATCTGTAAGAGATAATATCGCATACGGAAAGCCTGACGCTGATATAAAGGAAGTGAAGGCGGCAGCCAAAAAAGCATTTATTGACAGATTCATTGAGAGAATGCCTCAGGGCTATGACACAATTATAACAGAGGAGGGGGCAAATCTTTCTCAGGGACAGAGACAGCTTATGTGTATTGCAAGGGTGATGCTCTGTGACCCGCCTATGCTGATACTTGATGAGGCTACAAGCAGCATAGATACCCGTACAGAGCTGAAAATACAGGAAGCATTCAATAATATGATGAAAGGCAGAACAAGTTTTATAGTGGCTCACAGACTTTCAACGATAAAAAATGCCGATGTTATACTTGTTATGAAGGACGGACATATTATTGAGCAGGGCAGTCATAACGAGCTTATGGCAAAGAACGGATTTTATACAAATCTTTATAATTCACAGTTTGCGTCAAATTCATGACCTCAGAATAAAACGTGTATCGGGCTTCTCTTTTATTGATATTTCATACTAATATCAAATAGACCTGACGACAAGCTTTGGCGTTAAATTCCGCATAACTTCGTTGTCAATCCTCGGAATACACAAAGTATT
>CACXGH010000200.1 GCA_902767175.1 uncultured Ruminococcus sp. | reverse complement strand
GTCGGTGGGGGATTTTAACCCGCCACCGACGGACGTATGGCACCCGCCGCCTTTAGAGGCGGGGGACATCGACGCTTGTTATAAATTGTTTTTTAGGAAAGGTTTACGGGGATAACCGTATGATTATTGTTCTTACTGAGTCCGAGGAATAATCTTTTTTTATTTGTTTATAAGTCGATTTTTTTAGGAAAGGGGTCCGGGGGATAACCCTTTGTTTTTAAACAAAGGGTTTCCCCCGGTAAAACTGAGAAGGGTTTCCCCCGGTAAAACTGAGAAGGGTTTCCCCCGGTAAAACTGAGAAGGGTTTCCCTCGGCAAAACTAAGAAAAGAGTTGAAGTGCAGGTGTATGTTTGCTATAATAATAAGTGGTATGATATATGAATAAGATAAAATTATTTGTCAGTGTTTTCAAGGGCGATGCAGACGAGACGGGCAGGATAATAACTCCCGTGTCGGCAGGTGCGGAGCTTTATGATGAAAACGATGTTAAGCTGTCGCTGTGTGATAACTCAGGCGATAATATTTCAGGAAAAAATCAACAGTACTGCGAGCTGACAGTTCAATATTGGGCTTGGAAAAACTGTGATTTCGACTTCGGCGGTCTTATGCACCAAAGAAGATATTTTGATTTTTCGGACACCAAACCATATGCGAGTGATAATAACAGAAGGTCAAAAAAATGCTATCGTATTTTTGATGAGCCTGATGCAGAAACACTGAAAAAGCTCAGAGCTGACTACAACACAATAAGTGCACTTGTCAAAAAATACCGTGTTATTGCACCGCTGAGTGAGAATTTATATCAGACCGTCCAAAAATACTATGACCGGAATGACAGAGCAGAGTTTGACGACCTTGGTCTGCTTTGCGAGATAATAGGGGAGAAATACCCACAGTATATGAGCAGTGCGGAAAAATATCTTGACCAGACATATTCGTATTTCTGCAATATGTTTTTAATGGACAGGGAAATGTTCTGTGATTACAGCGAATGGCTTTTTGATATACTCTTCGAGTATGATAAAAGAAAACCTTCATCGCTTTTTTATCCCCGTGAACAGGGCAAGCTTGCAGAAAGACTGTTCGGTATTTACATGACATATATAAAAAGCCGGGGAGATATTCCTTGGGCTGAACTGCCGAGAGCACATTTCTCATCATTGAACGGCATGACGGAAAAAAATCTGTCCTTTGATAAAGGACTGTACAGACTATGTCCCCCCGGCTCACGCCGGAGAGGAATTTTAAGAAAACTCAAAAAATAAGGATATCACAGCAAGGCGAGAGCCTTCTGTTATCATAAATCATCAAGAAAGAATCAATAAGAAAGGTTGATACTAATGTACGATTATCTTATAGTCGGAGCAGGTCTTTTCGGCTCTATCTTTGCTTATGAGGCAAATAAAAGGGGCAAGAAGGTACTTGTAATCGACAAAAGAGACCATGTTGCAGGCAATATCTACTGCGAAAAAATAGAGGGCATAAATGTACACAAGTACGGTGCTCATATCTTCCATACCAATGATAAGAATGTTTGGGAATATATCAATCAGTTTGCTGAGTTCAACAACTATGTTAACTCTCCTATCGCTGTATATAAGGACGAGCTTTATAACCTTCCCTTCAACATGAATACGTTCAGCCGCATGTGGAACATAAAAACTCCTGCTGAGGCTAAAAAAATAATCGCAGACCAGATAGCTGACCTGAACATCACAGATCCTCAGAACCTTGAGGAGCAGGCTCTCAGTCTTGCAGGCCGTGACGTGTATGAAAAGCTTGTAAAGGGCTATACGGAAAAGCAGTGGGGACGCTCATGCACAGAGCTTCCGGCTTTTATCATAAAGCGACTTCCGCTTCGCTTTACTTATGATAATAACTACTTCAATGCAAGATATCAGGGTATTCCTATGGGCGGTTATACTGCAATAATAGACAAAATGCTTGAAGGCATTGAAGTTCTTACGAATACAGATTATTTCGAGTGGATAAAGACAAATGCCGACAAAGTGAAGAAAACTGTATTCACGGGTCAGATAGACCAATTCTTTGATTATAAGCTCGGTGTTCTCGAATACCGTTCTGTACGCTTTGAGACAGAGGTGCTCGATACCGATAATTATCAGGGCAACGCCGTTGTAAACTACACAGAGAGAGAAGTGCCATACACAAGAATTATAGAGCACAAGCACTTTGAGTTCGGCACACAGCCCAAAACCGTTATTTCAAGAGAGTATTCCTCAGAGTGGAAACCGGGCATAGAGCCTTATTATCCTGTTAACAATGATAAGAACAATAAGCTCTATGAGGAGTATAAGAAGCTTGCTGATGAAACCCCCAATGTAATATTCGGCGGCCGTCTCGGACATTATAAGTATTATGATATGGATAAAGTAATTGATGTTGCACTTGCAGCAGTTAAGGAAGAATTTGGTGAATAATTCTCTTACTATACTTCGCAGTGTACTTTTCCCCAAAGAGGAAATATGTAATGTAGAGGAGCTGTATTTCCGTACGGAAAACGGCTCCGTAACCTGCTGCGAAAACGGGACATATCTTGATATCAACGGCACGGCAGCGTTTGATACATACTTCAACACACTTGCTGTCGTGAAGTACAAAAGGTACTGCAGGCTCTCAGAGCTTTTTTTAAGGCTCAGAGTCTGCGGCAGCTTTGTTTTACGCATTTTTGGGGTTGTTCGGGACGAAAAAGGCTTTCATGAAAAGAAACTGCTCGAAAAAAATCTTGAATATGATGTGTTGTCGGACGATATAACGGAGCTTTCTTCTGTACTGTCTGAAGAATATGCACATATATATTTTACACTCACATCTGACGGCGGAAAGCTCTACAGCGGAGAATTTCTTTGTGGATCTGAAAAGACAAACGGTGTTAATTTAGCCGTTGTTATATGTACATATAAAAGAGAAAAATTCGTGCTTCATAATCATCGGGAAATATGCCGATATCTTGAGAAAAGTACAGTCTTTCATAAAAACAATATACATTTCTATATTGTGGATAACGGGCAGACTCTCAGCAGGGAAGAAGTCGAAAACAATAATGTTACTCTTATTTACAACGAGAATACGGGCGGCAGCGGCGGTTTTACAAGAGGCTATTATGAGGCTGTAAACAGCGGCAGGAACTTCACTCATGTGTTGTTTATGGACGATGATATCGTGCTTGACTGTGAGATGCTGCTCAGAGTATATGCCCTTCTCAGACTAAGAAGCCCTGAATGCAGTGAACTGTCTGTAGGCGGAACTATGCTCAGACTGAGCGACAGAGTTACACAGCATGAAGCAGGCTCGTTCTGGGACGGAAAAAGGCTTCACTCTATCGGTACAGACGAGGATATCACAAAGATGGAAAATGTGTTTGAAACGGCTTATTATCCTGACGGCAACTATAATGCGTGGTGGTTTTTCTGCTTTCCTGCAGATTGGCACAAAAAGCACGGATATCCGCTGCAGTTCTTCGTAAAGTTAGACGATATAGAATACTCACTCAGATGTGCCGGACAGATCGCCGTTATAAACGGAATTGCCGTATGGCATGACGATTTTGACACGAAGTATGCAGGTTTTCAGGAGTATTATATAAAACGAAACGAACTAATTATGACATCTGTGAACAAGCAGAAGGGTTATGCACTTTTTCAGGTGAGAAAGCTGATAGCGAGTGTGCTTAAACAGACAGTTTTTCAGCGGTATTTTCTTGCTGACCTGATTTTCCGTGCATATAAGGATTATCTTAAGGGCTGGAAGCATTTTCTTGGGACCGATACTGCCGCTCTGAATAAAGAGCTTATGGCTTATTGTACGCCGCTGCTTAATGATGAAGTACTAATGGAAAAATACGGTGTTTATTTTGATGAGGAAAAGTATGACAGGTCACGCACGGAAAAAAGCCATCTGAAAAAGCAGTTCTTATCTTTGAACGGAATAATTCTTCCGTCGTGCTTCTATAAAAAGGATAAGGACGGTTTTTATATCTGCGACCTTGCCCAGCCGAGAATCACCAATTTCTATAAGCATAAGCGAATGCTTCACTATGACACAGCCGTAAATAAGGGCTATGTCACTGAGATAAAGCGGAGAAAACTATGGAAGTATTTGTTTATGCTGTTCTTTAAGAGTATCGGTTTTCTGATCCGGTATCCCTTTGTCAGAAGGGGATATAAAAAGCACTTGAAGGAGCTTGCGGATTTTGAAGGATATCTCAGAAGAAATAATAATTAATTATAATAAAACGTCCCCGACTTTTTTGGTCGGGGACGTTTTTTACTGCTGTTTAGCCGCTTCCTTGAGAGCCTTTTTCAGCCAGACATTGCCGATGTCAATTGCTGTCCAAAGGTCTGATTTCTCGCTT
>CACXGH010000199.1 GCA_902767175.1 uncultured Ruminococcus sp. | reverse complement strand
GAAGCAGTACTGTGTGTTATATGTATGGTTGTAAACAACGTCCATGATAACGCCGATGCCTGCATCGTGGAGAGCCTTTACCATCTGCTTGAACTCATTTACTCTTACTTCACCTTTGTAAGGATCTGTAGAGTATGAGCCTTCGGGAGCATTGTAGTTTACAGGATCATAACCCCAGTTGAACTGAGCCTTGTCAAGCTTTGTCTCGTCAACTGAGCCGTAATCGTATACGGGAAGGAGATGAACGGACGTAATGCCGAGATCCTTAAGGTGGTCAATACCTGTCGGAACGCCGTCACTTGTTGTTGTGCCGGTCTCTGTAAAGGCAAGATACTTGCCCTTATTCTCGATACCGCTGTCAGCAGCGATAGAGAAATCTCTGACATGAAGCTCATAGATCTGCATATCAGTTACATTTTCATAGGTATGTCTCTGATCTGCATCCCAGCCGTCAGGATCTGTTGTATCGAGATCAATGATCATGCCTCTCTTGCCGTTTACGCCTACTGTTCTTGCATAGGGGTCAACAATGTCCTTGTTGGTCTTGCCGTCAAAGTAAGCTGTATAGGTGTAATACTTGCCGGAGAGATTGCCGTTTGCGGAAGCTGTCCATGTACCGTTTTCAGCCTTCTGCATTTCAATAACATCCTCAGCTTCACCGCCGTCACCTGCAGCATAGAGGTTAAGCTCAACCTTTTCTGCTGTAGGAGCCCATACACGGAAGTTTGTTGCACTGTCATTTATAACAGCGCCAAGATCGTCACCTGTATAGGTGAATTCATCTTCAAATTCTGCGCTTGAGAAATAATCAGGAAGTGTGAGCTTCATCTCAGAGCCTCTGAAGGAAATTGTGTATTCCTTGGAATAATCAAGCTCGTCAGACAGTGTGAGCGCACCCTTAGTATCTGATGTCATTGCAAATGATGCTATAGCTACCTCAGCACCGGAAGCGGAAGCGATAGTGAAATCCGCTGTGCTTACATCGCCGTCCTGGGGAGCGATAGTAAATTCTATAGCTACGTTTGTCTTGGAATCTGCTGCTGCAGACTTGAGCTTGAGACCGAGAACAGCACCGCTGAAGTCGGTTTCAAAGTCTCCTTCGCCGCTCTTGCAGTAAACCTCTACAGTACCGGAAATAACGGAACTGAGGTCTACAAAACGGTCG
The DNA here is from genome assembly GCA_902767175.1 of uncultured Ruminococcus sp. Lineage (GTDB taxonomy): Bacteria > Bacillota > Clostridia > Oscillospirales > Acutalibacteraceae > UBA1213. The sequence continues at coordinate 8,886 of CACXGH010000199.1, read as the reverse complement.
GGAGAATCGAGGGGATCTTTCTCGCTCCAGTCAGGCTTTCTTACAATAAAGCCGAGACGGGGGGTTGACTGAGTGATAGTAACAGTAGCTACTGCACCGTTAGCATCACCGTTGTCTGTGAAAGCATAGTTCTTGCCGTCGAGACCGTCGGCCCATGCCCACACATCCCACGCACTATAACCGCCGTCATCACGGAGATAATGGATATTTACTACTGTTTCCTCTGCCGCACTTACGAATACGGACGGAAGGACGAAGCAGCTGAGCACCAGCATCGCCGAAACAACGGAGGCTATGATACGCTTAGTGAGTTTCTTTGCATTCATAGAGTATCTTCTCCTTTGTTTTATTTGCAGCAGTTAGATTTGTCATAACGACTCTGCTGCTAATCATACTGATTATATCATTTTTGTTTTTTAAAATAAACCTGTTTTTATATTTTTGTTAATTTCGACATTACAAAAATGTTACCAATTATTAGTCTAATTTGCACAAATATTATCACTTATAATTATTGTATATCTATAAAGTCGGTATCCTTTACAAACTCCGCTGTTCTTCCGAAATACGACAGTCTTAATTTATCAGCTGAAAGCTCGTAATCAAAAACAACTGTTCCGAAGCTCTCAGACACCACAGTTATTGTATTTTCATCTGTAAAGCACTTCCCCTTTAAAGACAGTTTACTGTTCTCCACTCCCTCCATTATGAATTCATCACCTTTAAAATATACTTTCATCTTTTCATCGGGCATAAACCAGCCATAGCGCATTATTTCATCTGACTGAGAAATCGGGGGTGCTTTTGCACAGGAAGAAAACATAAAAGCCATGCATACGGATAATAAAACAAGCATGTGTTTCATAGCTTTGATTACTCCTTTATGATTTTTTATCTATATTATATATGTAAGCTTTTTCATATATATCCCGTCTGTTATATCTTTACATTATTTCCGGCAGTTCTGTAAAGCTGATAAACCTGACAGATCATTCCATTTTCTTACAGAATTATTTTTGCATAGCTTGACGGAATTAATAGTTATCCGTTATTGATATAGCCTAAAAAACCGTGCGGTGTTGCTATTTTATTTGTCAAAACAATGATTTTTGCAGGATTATTAAATAATACTTGCATTTTTCTTCCGCATATATTAGAATAATGAAGTATTTTGGCATAATTTTGAAATTATTATTTTTTATTTTTTCAGGAGGAGATATTATGTCCGGTTGTACAGCTTTTGAAGGAAAAAACCTTAACGAAGAATACGGAAAACTCAGGGAAGCTTATGAAGGTTATAAGGCTCAGGGTCTTGCTCTCAACATGGCAAGAGGAAAGCCCGGTGCTGAGCAGCTCAACATTTCTAATGATATGCTCACTGTTCTTACTCCTTCTTCGGATTTCACAACAAGTGACTGTCCCGACTGCCGCAACTACGGCAACCTTGACGGTCTTGATAATACAAAGGAGCTTTTTGCGGAACTTCTCGGTGTTGATAAAAAGAACGTATTTGTAGGAGGCAATTCAAGCCTTAATATGATGTTCGACACCATCGCCTGCTTTATGGAGCAGGGCTGCAGCGGTGAAAAGCCATGGAACAAGCAGGAGAAGATAAAGTTCCTCTGCCCCGCTCCGGGATATGACAGACACTTTGGTGTTACACAGTATTTTGGTGTAGAAATGATAGCCGTACCCATGACAAAGACAGGTCCCGATATGGATATTGTAGAAAAGCTCGTAAGCGAGGACGCTTCGATAAAGGGTATCTGGTGTGTACCGAAGTATTCAAACCCGCAGGGCATAACATATTCTGACGAGACAGTCAGGCGTTTTGCTGCTCTCGAGCCTGCTGCAAAGGATTTCAGAATAATGTGGGACAACGCTTATATCATTCATGATATCACAGACACACCCGACACGCTTCTTAACATTTTCGATGAAGTTAAGAAAACAGGAAAAGAGGATATGGTGCTTGAGTTCTGCTCTACCTCAAAGATAACCTTCCCGGGTGCAGGTGTTGCCGCAATGGCTGCTTCCGAGAATAACCTTAATATACTCAAGAAGAGATACAACCGTCAGACTATCGGCTATGATAAGATAAATATGCTCCGTCATGTTAGATATTTCGGTGACCTCAATGGTGTTCTTGCTCATATGCAGAAGCACAGAGCAGTTCTTGAGCCGAGATTCAATATGGTACTTGAAACTCTCGACCGTGAGCTATCAGGTCTCGGAATTGCAGAATGGACAAAACCCAACGGCGGTTATTTTGTAAGCATTGATGTCATGAAGGGCTGTGCAAAGAGAGTTGTTGCTCTCTGTAAGGAAGCCGGTGTTGTTCTTACAGGCGCAGGTGCTACCTATCCCTACGGCAGTGATCCCGATGACAGCAATATAAGACTTGCTCCGACATATCCGCCCGTTGAGGAGCTTGAAAAAGCTATGAATATTTTCTGTATATGTGTTAAGATGGCAGCACTCGAAAAGTTAGGTGCATAAATAACGGCGAAAATCAGCAGGGCATTCTTCCCGAAAGAAGAATGTGCCTGCTTTTTTATTATTGAAGTTCTGAGCCGCAATGCGTGATTTATTCAGTACTGCCTTATATTGTGCTAACAAAATACACATGACTTTTTTGTTTAAATTGCTCTGATGTAAGACTTATATATTAAGCGAAACAACTATTCAGAGCGTTTTATTGGGTCTCTGATATGACAGATTAAAAGATGTTTAAAAAAATACATGAATAAACTTTCATTTGAGCGATGAAAAATGCAAAAAATATTTGACTTTTATAGACAAAAAATATATAATTGTATCTGATATGTCTGTATGTTTTTGGTGCTTTGAGCAAGAATTCAGCTTATTGTTCACAGCCCTTTACATAGACGGACACAAAAGAACAATATTGGAGGATACCGTATGAAACGAATTGGCAAACCGGTGTTCTTCATCGTATTTGTTATAATACTCGCCCTCGCTTATACATCCGTTTTCGGTATATACGGGGAAAACGGTGACTTCAAGATCACCTATATAAAGGGTATTAATGACATGCGATGGGGCATCGACATCAACGGCGGTGTTGAGGCAGTTTTCGCACCTGACGGCAGGGACGCTACAGATGACGAGATGGAATCTGTCAAGGCTATCCTTGAACTGAGACTTGTTGATCAGAATGTAACAGACTACGAAATCTATCCCGACTACACAAACGACAGAATCACAGTACGCTTCCCCTGGAAGTCCGATGAAACAAACTACGACCCTGACAGCGCTATCAGTGAGCTTTCTGCTACTGCAAGCCTGACCTTCAGACAAGGCTCCGAATACAGCGGAGAGGTACTTCTCGAAGGCAAGGATGTAAAGAACGCTTACAGTACCTATCAGACAGGCTCCGACGGTCTTCATCAGCACGTTGTAGTGCTTGAGCTGAATGATGAAGGAAAAGAAAAATTCGCCGAAGCTACAAGAGCCAACCTTAATAAGACTATCTCCATCTGGATGGACGAGACCTGCATTTCTGCTCCTACAGTAGAAAACGTTATCACAGGCGGTACAGCTACTATCAGCGGCAGCTTTGACGCCGCAAGTGCCGCAAAGCTTGCCAACACTATCAATGCAGGTGCGCTTCCCTTTGGTCTTAAAGTAGAAAGCTACAGCACAATAAGCCCGTCACTCGGCAATTCTGCTCTTCAGGCAATGGGCATCGCTGCTATTGCTGCTATGTGCTGCATTTTCCTGTTCATGCTCTTTATGTACAGACTTCCCGGATTTATTGCATTTATTGCACTTCTCGGACAGATGGCTATTTCTATCATGGCTGTTTCCGGTTATTTCCCCGTATTTCCGAGCTTCACAATGACCATACCCGGTATTGCAGGTCTTATCCTTTCAATCGGTATGGGCGTTGACGCAAACATAATCACTGCGGAAAGAATCAAGGACGAACTGTGGACAGGAAAGACTCTTGACGGTTGTATACGCAACGGTACAAAGGGCAGCTTCTCAGCTATCTTCGACGGTAATATCACCGTTATTATAGTTGCAATAATTCTGATACTTGTATTCGGTCCAGCAAATATCTTCTCTGCAATATTCGGCGTTTCAACAACAGGTCTTATTTACGCCTTCGGTTATACCCTGCTTGTCGGAGTTATTTCCAACTTCATTATGGGTGTCGGCGCATCGAGACTTATGCTCAAATCAATTTCAGGCTACAAGTTCCTGAGAAATAAAAGATTATATGGAGGTAAGAAATCGTCATGAGACAAACATTCCATATAGACTTTATAAAGAAGTCAAAGATCTTCTTCGGCATATCTCTCGGTATCATGCTTGTATGCCTTATTCTTAACATTTTCGTATTCCCCACTCTTGTAGATATACAATTTACAGGCGGTACGATAATAAAGTACAGCTACAGCGGTGACTTGAAAGCTGAAGATATCGAAAAAACCATCAACGATACAATTAAAGAGAGCGAAGGACTCAAAAACGACACAATAGCCTACAGCTACAGTGACAACCTTGCAAAGTCCGAACAGGACAGCAACAGCAAGATAGTTTCATTGCAGTTCACAGGCAACAAAGCTGTATCCGTTGAGGACAAGACAGCCATCACAGAGGCTCTCGAAAAGGCTTATCCCGACAGCACCTTCAAAGAGGCTTCGTCTTCATCTGTTGACGCATCAAAGGGTACAAACTTCTTCTTCAAGTGTCTTGCAGCAGTTATTCTTGCAGCAGTTCTGATGATATTCTATGTTGCATTGAGATTCAAGAAGATAGGCGGTCTTTCGGCAGGTGTTATGGCAGTTGCTGCCCTTATACACGATCTTATTATCGTTTACTTTGTGTTTGCGATGTTCCGTATGCCGCTCAATGACAACTTCATTGCCGTTGTACTTATGATCCTCGGTTACTCACTGAACGATACTATAGTTATTTATGACCGTATCAGAGAACTCAGGAAGAAATCAAGCCCCAAGACTCCTATCGGAGAAATTGTAAATACCAGCCTTAACCAGTGCATGGTAAGAACAATATGCACATCTATTACAACTATCATGGCTATAGGCTCGGTACTTGTTGTTACTCTTATCTTCAACATTGATTCTATCATAAGCTTTGCACTTCCGATGATGATAGGTCTTATCTCAGGTTCCTATTCGTCACTCTGTATTGCTGCTCCCCTTTGGGTTATCTGGAAAAACCACCAGGCAAAGAAAAAGGAAGAACAGAAGAACGACAAAGTTCCTTCAAAGAATAAATCCAAGAAGAACTCAAAGAAAGGCACAAAGAGTGAAACAAAGAAGTCTGACAATGACAGCAAAAAGGCAGAACTCGATAAGACTGAGACTGCGGAATAAAAACATCATAGTTAAGCCTTCTTAAAAGGCAAAAATATGAGTCATGGTAAATTATGTTTTACCATGACTCTTTTTTATCGCAAAAGCACATTGTTACCATAGCTTAATAATACCTGCAATTATCATAGCTCCAAGTGTACAGAATGCAGCAGCACCAACAGTAAGAAGTGACAGCAGAAATAATTTCAGCCCCGAATGTTTCTTTTTATGGTTAAAGACTGTAAGTGCAGTTGTATTGTCCTTACTGCCGTTCGTTAATGCGGCAGATACAAGCTCCTGAGCAAGCACTGTTTTATCAGAATTAGATTTGATGATAGAAACAATATCATTATCATCAAGTCCGTCCGTCATGCCGTCAGAGCATAATATGACTATATCACCGTCATTTAGCTTATTCCCCTCACTTTGAGAGACAGAAATCTTCATTTCCTCGGGAGATATACCGATATGCTGAAAAAGCTGATGCCGCCTTCTGTCGGCTGCAGCCTCCTCCTTAGTGATAAGCCCGGCTTCTATCATCTGTGCCGTTACAGTATGGTCTTTCGACAGTTGATCAAGTTTACCGTCATGATACAGCAAACATTTGCTGTCGCCGATATTATATACATTCAGCTGCTTCCCCTTTATTACAGCTGCCGCAATTGTCGTTCCGGACCGGCTGCCAGTGGCGGTTATCATTTCACATACCCTTTCATTTGCCCTGCTCACCGCCGAATTAATATCATCAGCCGAAGGAAATTTCGCTTTTATCTCATTCAGCGCTTCTACAGCAAAAAGCGAAGCCTTCTCTCCGTTGGCTTCCCCGCCCATTCCGTCGGCTACTGCAAACAATCCGCCGTCAGACTCTGCCGACAGCGATAAGCTCTTTCTTGACGGCTCTGTGTTATATTTTCCGTCTGAATAGAAATTATCCTGATTTATCTTTCTCGTATTTCCCGTATCTGTACAAAGACTGACTATAAGTTTATTTTTACCCAAGACTATCACAACATTTCTTATTATATTTCATTTAAATACATATTATCTTTATATTATCACTCGTCAGAGTTTTTTTCAACATTTTATAGTAAAATATATAAAAATATTACGGATAAAAAGAAAGAATTTTAAAAAAATTCAATAAAACTGTAGAGAAATTAAAAAACTTGTGTTATAATGATAATGCAATTTATTTAAGGAGCTGACATTTATGCAAAATATATGGCATGATATGGATTCCGCAAGAATCACACCCGAAAACTTTATGGTAGTAATAGAGATTCCTAAGGGCAGCAAGGCAAAATACGAGCTTGATAAGGAGAGCGGTCTGCTTAAGCTTGACCGTATACTTCATACCTCCACTCACTATCCTGCAAACTATGGTTTTATCCCCCGTACATACGCAGACGACCTTGATCCTCTCGATGTTCTCGTACTTTGCTCTGAGCAGATCTTCCCCCTTACTCTGATTCAATGCTATCCTATCGGTGTTATAACAATGCTTGATAACGGCAGAAATGATGAGAAAATAATAGCTATTCCCTTTGAAGATCCGACCTACAACGAATATAAAGATATTTCAGAGCTGCCCTCTCATATCTTTGATGAAATGACACATTTCTTCACTGTATATAAAGCTCTTGAAAATAAAGAGACAGTTGTTGATGAGGTCAAGGGCAAGGAAGAAGCTATAAAGATCATCAAGACAACAATTGAAAATTATAAGGAAAAATTCAATACGGTCTGATCTCTCTGAAAGGAAAAAATCTGATATGGCAAGAAAACTCGAAAACGATGAGCTTCTCGAGGAGGAAGCCAACGGCAGCACTCATGCTGCAAAGTCTGAGAAGCCGGATACAGGCAGTTCAGATACTATAAAGCTCGGCAAGCGAAAAGTCGTTGTAGTAAATGTACCGAAAAAAAAGAAAATGCTCAGAACACCGTCACATATAATAAGGATCTCCCTTATATGGTGTTTTATGATAGTTCTTTTCCTGCTTACATATCCTTTTTTACAGGTAACATTTTACATAACTGATGACCTTGAGGTAACACCATATGCCGAAAAGGCACATCATATCCTCGCTACTCAGGAAGAGATTGATAAATCGGAAGCTGATCTGCAAAAGGCTCTTGACGGACTTGTCGAAGCTCCGAAGGAGGAAAGTTCCGATCCATACAGCGATACCCGTATTAAACTGTTCCCTGATGAGGTCGGTGAGGGCACTTCAACCTCAGGTGCTGCTTCAGATATGTCAGATGCCGCAAACGCCTCAGATATCTCCAAAGCTTCCGGTGTATCGGAAGTTTCTCAGGTAAAGAAAGAAGGCGGCGGTATCCGTGAAATGGAAACTGTTAACTATAATTGGTCTTATGTTGTAGCGGAGAATGTAAATGCTGATAAGCTCGAAAAGCTTATTGATGATGTTAAAAAGGTGGACAGATACCTTTATACCGAGGAAAGCATACAGGTACTCAACGATGCGGTACTTAAAGCTCAGAGAACACTGTGTGCTTCGGTATTTGTAGCTCAGAACGGTCTGCAGATGATGCTCGGCGGCTCTATCGGTGAAGCCTTCGGATCTTCTCTCTCTGTCGGCAATATTGTTTTAAGAAGCATTTTTGCTTTTGCACTTGGTGTGCTGCCCATGATCGCAGTATTTGCGTGTGTTCTCGATAAAAAGAGAATTGTCAAGCATATTATTGTTCTCGCCTGCATAATACTTGTTTTGCTCGACATCTTCTTCACTATTTATCCGTTTATCGGAATTGGCGCTGTACTTTCAATTGTAATGTACATAATTATTTTTGTGCTGAATATCGGCGGTATTTATGCAAGACAGCAGGAAAAATACATAATATCTCACCCTGAGCTTGAAGCGGAGTTTACAGAAAAGCACCCGCATTTTGTAAAAGCGCTTATCAACGAAAAAAGCTTTGGAAATGCAGATGTACCCGACCGTAAGACCCGTGAGCTTGAAGCCGCAAGAAATGCTAAAAAGCGCAACAGTAAAAAGAAAAAGAAATAATTACGGATAATCTACCGTAATATGGTAATAATATAAAGCAAAGGAGTGTATAAAAATGGCAGCTATCGAAATTACCTCTGAAAATTTTGAAAGCGAAGTTCTTAAAAGCGATAAAACGGTTCTCCTCGACTTCTGGGCAAGCTGGTGCGGACCGTGTAGAATGCTCTCTCCTGTTGTTGACGAAATCGGAGAAGAAAATCCTCAGATCAAAGTCGGCAAGGTAAATGTAGACGAGCAAATGGAGCTTGCTCAGAATTTCGGTATTATGAGCATACCTACTCTCATTGTTTTCAAAAACGGCAAAAATGTTACGACATCTGTAGGAGTTAAGTCCAAAGCAGCAATACTCGCAATGCTCGAATGAAAATAGCCTTAAACACTGAAACAGCAGCCGTCATTTACGATCGGCTGCTGTTTTTTAGCTTATTAAACAAGGAGCAAAGCTCCAACAAGCTCGCTTGATTGGAGCGAGCGACGCCGTCAACAGACGTCGGGGAGCTTTAGCTCCT
>CACXGH010000198.1 GCA_902767175.1 uncultured Ruminococcus sp. | reverse complement strand
TGTCAGACAGATAAATTATTCTGATGTTTTAGGGCTGTTTATGAGAAATATGGCATGATACTATTCGGTTGCTTCTGAACTGCCGTTTTCTTCACTTCCGTCAGAATTGCTGCTGACTTCACTTTTCCCGCTCTCGTCAGTGTCACTGCTTTCTTCGTCTTCAACCTCATCATCGTCCGATTTCTTAGCCCTGTATTTAAGACCATAGAGCTTAAAGCCTTCTTCAAAGAGACGGTTGCAGTCGTAATATTTGTCATAGACTGTTTTTCCGTCCATTGCAACAACTATGAAGGTATGACCTTCTATTGTGGCAGAAGCAATTACAGACGAGCCTGCTTCATCGGTAAAGCCTGTTTTAAGGCCGTTGCAGTATCTGGAATAAACATCGGAATCGGGAAGTATCAGCTTGTTGGTGTTCTGCCATGCAATGGTTCCGCCGTTTATAAGCTCCCATTCGGCATACTGCTTTGAACAGGATCTTCTTATAATTGGTACAGCTATTGCATGGTCACTTATTTTAACAAGATCCTCTGCACAGGTATAGTGTGCATCTTCGTGCCAGCCGTCAGGCGTTGTAAAATGAGTATGTGCGGCACCTATGTCAGCGGCGGTTTTATTCATCTGCTCCATGAAGACCTTTACGGCCTTTTCATTGGAAAGCTTTTCATCACCGGATTTTATTCTTCCGCAGGTAACTGCAAGTGTATAGGCTGCATCGTTGCCTGAGGGAAGAAGAAGAGCGTCCATAAGCATTTCAAAGGTGAGCTGCATACCGACTTCAAGTCTTGCTACACTTGATTCCTCTTTTACAAGCTTTATTTCATCACCGACTGTTATAACTTTTTCGGGATCGTCAATAATGCTGCTTGCAGTTATAGCTGTAAGCAGCTTTGTTGTGCTTGCAGGGTAACATTTTTTTCTGGAGTTATGTCCGAATAATATCTCATCGGCAGTAACATCATATAGTGCTGCATATTCGGATGTTATGCTTTTATTCAGCATAGACATAACATCGGAGGAGAATCTTGTTTTATTGTTTGTGTATTGATGCTCATCAGGTGAGACACCTGTTATAACTTCTTCAGATGTCTCCGGATCTTGTGATTCCTCAGCTTTGCTGCTTTCCTCGTTGGCGGGCTTAAGTGTTTCGCTGTTTGCCGAAGCTTGTGCCGGAGCGGCAGAGTTATCCTTTTTGCCGGAGGACGAGCATGACATTCCGGCTATTACCATTATACATACTGCAAGTGTAACACAAATTACTGTTAAAGCAATTTTTTTTGCTTTCTTCCTCGTGCGCTGACTCTGCTTGTATTTTAAGAAGTTCTCCTGCATCAGCTCATCGGTTGTTTTTGGCCTTCTCGGGCGCCTGTGAGCGTTAGCATTGTGTGTTCCGGCGGCTGGTTTTCTGTTTATATCAGATCTTACGGGTCGGTTGCCCTTTCCGTTTGACGGCATATTATCAGTTCCTCTCATTAAGTCAATATGAATATTATAATCATTAAAGCTTATTCATGTCAAGACATAGAAACGGGTTTTTGACAAGTCTTTTGAAACTGGTTTGTTATATCTTTAAGGTCAGTGCGAAAAGAGAAACTAATAAAACTGTCTCTTTCGGGATAGTATTATTGTACAAGTAAATAACTCCGGGAGTTTCTTGAATTAAGACTGAACAGTCCATAAGCGCTCCGGCGGCAAGCTGCCGCACCCGATTCATGTTATCGGAAGGGCATAACGGCATTTTATAGACCGTGCCAATAATTCTTTTACCCCCAACCGCAGACATAAAATGTCCGGTAATTATGTCAGAGCGAGTGTAACGAGCGCCGCCGTGAATCGACAGCGGAGCTAAAGAATAATAATGACACGGTAATAATAATATGGTATAATTGTAAAAAGTATATATTTATATGAGGTGATAAGGTGAGACAGATTGAAATAACTGAGAATGACAGCGGACAGAGACTTGATAAATTCCTTTCAAAGAGATTTAAAAATCTCCCGCAGGCTCTTATGTATAAGTATATCAGGACAAAATATATAAAGGTAAACGGAAAAAAATGCGAAATATCTACCCGTCTGAATAAGGGGGATATTCTTACTCTCTATATTAAAGATGAGTTCTTTCAGGAGATACCTGAGGAATATGATTTCCTGAAAGCTCCGGTAAAGCTTGATATTATATATGAGGACGGAAATATACTTCTTCTGAATAAAAAGCCCGGTCTGCTTGTTCATCCCGATGATACATACCATTTCGATTCGCTTATCGCAAGAGTACAGCATTATCTGTATGATAAGAGAGAATATGATCCTGAAAAGGAAAATTCCTTTGCGCCTGCTCTTGTAAACAGGATAGACAGAAATACGGGCGGAATAGTAATAGCCGCAAAGAATGCAGAGACACTGAGGATAATGAACAGGAAGCTCAGGGACAGGGAGCTTGAAAAGCTTTATTTATGTATCGCTTTGGGAAGCTTTAAAAAGAAAGAGGGTCTGCTTGTAGATTATCTTGAAAAAAACGAGAAGCAGAACAGGGTATATATATCAGATAAGCCGACAGCAGAGTCAAAAACAATAAAGACAAAATATAAGGTATTATCCGAAAAAAACGGACTGAGCCTTGTTGAAGTAGATCTGCTTACAGGAAGAACCCATCAGATAAGAGCACATTTTGCATATATCGGACACCCTCTGCTCGGTGACGGCAAATACGGAAAAAATGAAGTCAACAGAAAAATGGGCTTTAAATATCAGGCACTTTATTCATATAAACTCAATTTCCGCTTTACTACCGACAGCGGTATACTTGAGTACCTCAACAATAAAAGCTTTACAGCCCCTGATGTATGGTTCACTTCGTATTTCAATGACTGAACCCGTAAAAGCTGAAATCTGAGTTTTTTCTTCATAATAAAAAGGAGAAAGACAAAGCTTTATGACAAACAGAAATATTGTTTCGTATTTCCTGAAAAAAACGGTGACAAATTCTAATTTTCTGTTGAAATTTTCCTTAAAAAATATTATAATCATATTGATTGGAGAGTAAGCTGCTCCCGTAAGGGACAGTTTGTTTTCTGAAAGTCCAATAAATCTGTATCATGCAGATAAGCGAAAGGAGATCAAAATGATTTACACAAAAGAAGTTGAACTGATGTGCCCTGTAGCAAAGGGTGCAAAGCATGAGCCGGCTCCGATCCCGGAAGAGGGTAAGTGGGTACACGCAAAGCAGATCAGCGATATTTCGGGTTTTACACACGGTATCGGCTGGTGTGCTCCTCAGCAGGGTGCCTGTAAGCTGACACTGAATGTAAAGAACGGCGTTATCGAGGAGGCTCTTATTGAGACTATCGGCTGCTCCGGTATGACACATTCAGCTGCTATGGCTGCCGAGATACTTCAGGGCAAGACTATCCTTGAAGCACTCAATACAGACCTTGTTTGCGATGCTATCAATACAGCTATGCGTGAGCTTTTCCTTCAGATCGTATACGGCAGAACTCAGAGTGCATTCTCTGATGACGGTCTTGCCGTAGGCGCAGGTCTTGAGGATCTCG
>CACXGH010000197.1 GCA_902767175.1 uncultured Ruminococcus sp. | reverse complement strand
GTTGACGGCGTCGCTCGCTCCAATCAAGCGAGCTTGTTGGAGCTTTGCTCCTTGTTTAATATTTTTTGGTTATATTTCAGGAAACGCTGATTAAATCAGGTGCCTGTATTGCGTCAGCAATTTTTTGTGCCGGACAGCCAAAAAGGGCAGGCAGGTCAGGTGCTGAGCCATAAGGTGTGATTTATTCAGCGGTTCCTTTATAGTGTGTTTATAATACAGGTTATTGAAGAAATTTTTATTAAAACGTACATTGTGTTCAATATAAACATATGGTATAATAATAAAAAAATACAGAAGGAGACAGCTATGAAACGATTTATGGGATTTAATTCAAAAAAAATATTTGCATTCGCACTCTCTGCGGCTTTGTGGGTGACGCCAATATCCGTATCCGCTGCCGATAAGCAAAATGATGATATAATGAATATCCTGCAGGACAACAATATTCCTACGGTTTATCTTAGTATTGACGAAAGCGCTGAGGGTTACGGTACAATACAAGAGATGAACGAAAGTCCTGATCACACCGTTAAATGTACAGGCACGATGCGTATAGATGTTCCGGAAGGCTATACAGGTGATTACAGCGACATTGTTCTTGAGGATACCGATGAGCTGCAGCTTGATTATATACGGGGCAGGGGAAATATAACCTGGATAGCCGATAAAAAACCGTATAAGATCAAGCTGGACAAAAAAGCCGGATTGCTTGGTATGGGAAAGAACAAGCATTGGGCACTCCTTGCGAACCGATATGACAGCAGCATGATAAGAAACAGATTGGTAAGTTATATCGGGGAAAGACTTGGTTTTGAGTACACTCCGAAAATGCTTCCTGTGGATCTGGTCATCAATGGAGAATATGCCGGCAGTTATTATTTGTCCGAGACCGTTCGTATAGGAGACAGCAGAGTGAATATTGATGAATTGTCTGCTGACGATAATACTGAGCCGGATATTACCGGCGGTTACTTGCTTGCATTAAGCAGCGGCTACTACAGAAATCAGGAGCTGGAACAAAACCAGACGGTTATTTCTGAGAATGTGAATTTCTGGTTTGAAGATCCGGAGTTCTTCTCACCTGATGCAAGTGATGAGCTTGGAACACCCGAACAAAGGGCATACATAGAGGATTATCTCCGTAAGACTGACGAAGCGGTTTATGGCAGGGATTTTAAAGCCGCTGACGGAACACCGTATACTGAACTTATGGATATAAAGTCGGCAGCGGATTTTTGGTGGGTACAGGAGTTTTTGCTTAACGAAGATGCTTTTTGCAGTACAAGCAACTATCTCTATAAAGTTCGTGACGGGAAGCTTTATTGGGGACCGCTTTGGGATTTCGATTATACTATGGGGCTGCTTTATCCGTCAACTGAAGGTTTTAATCAGGCTTATATGCCGTGGCTTACTTATCTGAGAGAGTATGATCCGGAATACCGGCAGATACTGCGTAAACGCTGGGAGGTTCTTGACGGCATTCTCAATGATATTCTTAAAGACGGAGGTATTCTTGATCGGTATGTCAAAGAGCAGGAAAAATCCGCTGAAGATGATGAAATTCTCTGGGGGAGCTGTCCGCAGGCGCACCGTGACCGCTATTCCTTCGAGAAGGAGATAGAGCTTGTCCGGACATGGCTTACCGAAAGACAGGCATGGGTCAATTCAAACATTGACGAAAAGCTGAACCACGCTTATGTTACGATAACCTTCAAATCAGACGGCAAGGTTATGGAAAGTTACAAACAACCAAGCGGAGTTTCTATACGGCAAAAGCCCGATCCGGTTATTGATGAAAACGGTAATGCTCAGAATTGGATCGAAGAAACAACTAAGGAAGAAATTCCATGGAAGCCGGTTTATGAGGATATGGTTTTTATTCCTGAAAATGAGGTGATTCCCTATGATGAATCGTCACAGGACGTAGAGGAGTCCGAAGTATCCGAAACGTCAGAGACATCAGAGGAGTCAGAGGAATCAGAAGTATCCGGAATATCAGAGGTGACCGATGTGTCTCAGGCATCAGATGAACCTGCCGATTCTGAGGTTTCCGAAGAACTGCAGGTATCAGAAGAAAGCGCATTTCAGGAAAAATCAGAAGCCTCTTATTCAGGGAGTGATCCGGAAAGCACATTATCAAGTGAGCAGTCAGCGGTCGTAAGCCCCGCGGATAACGCTCCCGGGACGGGCGATAATGCTGTACTTCCTGTTGTAATGTGTGTGATCGTGTCGCTGTCTGTTATTGCTGTGTCTCATAAAAAAGAGACCGGAGATAACAAACAGTAAATCCGGTGCCTGTATTGCGTCAGCAATTATTTGTGCCGGACAGCGAAAAATGGCAGGCAGGTCAGGTGCCGAGCCGTAAGGCGTGATTCGATCAGTGGCTTCCTTGATATGAAGCATAAAGACACCCGGACGTTTCAGTTTGAATCGTCCGGGTGAACTTTATTATTTCGTTTATTCTTCGGAAATGATCCTTTTTGTCTCTTCTACAATGTCTGACAGAGTTGTTTTTTTCAGCTCGTTTTCCATTGCCGTCTGTACAGAAGAAAGCCTGCCGTCCATGACTTTATGGATATTTCGTCCGACAGGACAATCCGCATTCGGGTTTTCGTGAAAATGAAATAAGCCTTCCTCGCTGTCCACGCAGTCAACCGCTTTATATACGTCATATAAGGTGATATCGGAAAGCGGTCTTGCCAGATGTGCGCCTCCGCTGCCCCGACGGGTGCTGACAATTCCTGCAGCCCTGAGCTGGGACAGGACATTACGGACAATAACGGGGTTGACACCCGTACTTCCGGACAGAAATTCACTTGTCACACGCATTTCACTGCCGAACATTTCAATACAGGTCAGAATATGTACGGCTGTCGTAAATTTACCGGCTATCTGCATAAATCAAACATCTCACTCTCTTACAACGCTTATACGCTGCTGTATGTGATTGCCCTTTACTGCTTCGTCAACCATAGCGATAGCATAGTCTGCATAGCTGATAATGCTTTCGCCCTTGCTGTTCAGGGTAAGTTCCTCGCCTGCAAGGATATACTTTCCTGTGCGCTCGCCCTCTGCCTGAAAATCACCTGCAGGGCTGAGAAATGTCCACTTTACATCATTTCTTTCACGAAGCTCCGCAAGTGCCTTGCCCTGTGCAGCGGCAAGCGGCTTGAACATATCGGGAAAGTCCGGACCGTCCATTACCTGAAGCGTATGCTCAGGGTTGACATAAAGGCTTCCTGCACCGCCGACAACAAGGAGTCTGGTTTCTGTACCGGACAGGATATCGCAAAGGTGTTTAAGAGAAGCCGAGTGCTGGGGAAGAACTTCCGGCGCCCATGCTCCGAATGCGTCAATAACAACATCGAAGCCTCCGAGATCCTCAGAAGTAAGGTCGAACAAATCCTTAATGAGCGCTTTCCCGGCTGCGGATCTGTTTTCTCCCTTGACAACGGCAGTAACATCGAGACCTCTGCTCAAAGCTTCCTTTACGATGAGCTGACCTGCTTTTCCGTTTGCACATACAACTGCGATTTTCATAATGATTACCTCCGTATAATAACATATT
>CACXGH010000196.1 GCA_902767175.1 uncultured Ruminococcus sp. | reverse complement strand
GGCAGTACCCCAAGGGCACTTGTTTCACTGCGCTTGCCGGCCGCAGGAATACTTTGTGTATTCCGAGGATTGACAACGAAGTTATGTGGGATTTAACGCCAAAGATCGTCGTCAAATCTATTTGATATCAGTAGTATATTATTTCCGACAATAAAAACGTTATATTCGGTGTGGTGTTCGGAGGTGCTGTTAATTATTGAACGGATAGGACGCTGAATAACGTTTGAATTGAAAATTAGGAAAAATAATCCATTAAATCTATCATCTGGAAAGACTTTAAAAAATATTTTAACAATTTTAATAAAAAGAAATACAAAAAGACTTGAAATTTATCCAAAATTAAGATATGATATAAATATATAAATAGTAGTATAGTACAAAGGAGTGTTGTATATGCAGATTGGTCCCGAAAATGACGGTCGCACTGAGCTGGAACTGTTTCACAGTGGTGAGAACTATCACGCCTATAGATTTATGGGAGCACATAGGATGAACATAGATGGTACGGACGGTTTGATGTTCAGGACATGGGCACCGAATGCAAAATCTGTGTCGGTTGTCGGAATGTTCAACAATTGGGATCGCACCAGAAACTGGATGCACCGTATTTCCGATTGGGGAGTATGGGAGACCTTTATTCCTGATCTTACAGAGTCCTACACTATGTATAAGTACAGCATAGAAACCTATGACGGCAGCTGCGTGATGAAGTCTGACCCCTATGCGTACCATTATGAGACCCGTCCTAATACGGCCTCCGTTTATGTTGATATAGACGGCTATGAGTGGCATGATCAGGATTGGCAGAAATATAAGGATGCCCACGAGTCTTACAGCAGCCCTATGAATATCTATGAGATCCATGCAGGCTCATGGAGAAAGTATAAGGACGGCAATTATTTCTCTTACAGCAAGCTTGCAGATGAGCTTATACCCTATGTTAAAGAGATGGGATATACTCATATCGAGCTTATGCCTATAACGGAATATCCCTTCGATGCTTCATGGGGATATCAGGTAACAGGCTATTATGCTGTAACCTCAAGATACGGCAGCCCTCATGACTTCATGAACTTTGTCGACAGATGCCACCAGGCCGGCATTTCTGTCATTATCGACTGGGTGCCTGCACATTTCCCGAGAGATGCACACGGACTTGCACGTTTTGACGGTACACCCTGCTATGAATATGCAGACCCGAGAAAGGGTGAGCATAAGGATTGGGGAACACTTGTGTTCGACTACGGCAGAAATGAGGTAGTAAGCTTCCTTATCTCAAGTGCAATATTCTGGCTTGATTATTATCATGTAGACGGTATCAGAGTTGATGCGGTTGCTTCTATGCTGTACCTCGATTACAGCAGACGTGACGGTGAATGGGTACCGAATAAGTTCGGCGGAAAGGATAACCTTGAGGCTGTAGCATTCCTGCAGAGACTTAATGAGGCTGCGTTCCGCTATTTCCCGAATGTACTGATGATAGCTGAGGAGTCCACATCATGGTCTATGGTTTCCCGTCCTACTTATATGGGCGGACTTGGCTTTAACTATAAGTGGAATATGGGGTGGATGAACGATATGCTCCATTATTCTTCACTTGATCCTCTCTACAGACCGTTTAATCACGATAACCTTACTTTCTCATTCTTCTATGCTTTCTCGGAGAACTTTATCCTTCCGATATCGCATGATGAGGTAGTATACGGCAAGGCTTCACTTATTAATAAGATGCCCGGCAATTATGAAATGAAATTTGCGGGTGAGAGAACATTCCTTGCTTATATGATGGCTCATCCCGGTAAGAAGCTTACCTTCATGGGCACCGAGTTCGGTCAGTTCAAGGAGTGGGATTATTACTGTGAACTTGACTGGATGCTGCTTGAATATCCGGCACATCAGAATATGAAGAACTTCGTTAGCAAGCTCAATCATTTCTATATCGAAAACAGCCCGATGTGGGAAGTTGACTTCACATGGGAGGGCTTTAATTGGATATCTAACGATGACTATACACAGAGCTGTATCAGCTTCCGCAGAATCGACAAGAAGGGCAACGAGGTTATCGTTGTATGTAACTTCCAGCCCGTTCTTAGAGAAAACTATCGTATCGGTGTTCCTTTTGCAGGTACATACAGCGAGGTCATGAATACAGAATGGTCTGAGTTCGGAGGCTGCGGCGTATCCAACGGTACAGCCATTGTATCAGATGATATTCCGATGCACGGACTTGAACAGTCAATAGAGCTTACACTTCCGCCGCTTTCGGTAATGTACTTCAAGTGTGTACGCAAAAATCCGAAAAGGAAGCCCCGCAAGAAGGCAGAGCTTACAGACGGTGCCGAAGAGAAAAAGCCGGCAAGGAAAAGAACAACAAAGAAAGCTGCCGCTGCAGCAGAAACGACAGCCGAGGGTGAAGCTGCACCTGCTGAGGCAAAGCCCAGGAGAACAAGAAAAACAGCAGCTAAAAAGTCAGAGACAGAAGCATAATGCTCCTGAACAAAAATAAAAGCGGTAAAACCGCAAAATGTATCAAAGGGGGAAACCAACCATGTATCCTAAGCAAGAGGTAGTTGCAATGCTGCTTGCAGGCGGTCAGGGAAGCAGACTCGGTGTGCTTACACAGAAGCTTGCTAAACCTGCAGTACCGTTCGGCGGCAAATATCGTATAATCGACTTTCCGCTTTCAAACTGTGTTAATTCAGGCATAGAGGCTGTAGGTGTTCTTACTCAGTATCAGCCTCTCGTACTCAATGAGTATATAGGCAGCGGTCAGCCGTGGGATCTCGACAGCATGAACAGCGGTGTCAGAATCCTCTCTCCTTATCAGCAGATAAAGGGAACGGATTGGTACAAGGGCACAGCAAATGCAATTTACCAGAACATTAATTATATCGACAGATATAATCCGGATTATGTAGTAAT
>CACXGH010000195.1 GCA_902767175.1 uncultured Ruminococcus sp. | reverse complement strand
GTGTCCGGTGGACACCTCTGCCGAAGGCAGAAGCACCGACCGAGCCGGCAGGCGAGACTCGGGGGACATCGACGCTTGTTATAAAGGTATTATACTAATACCAGATAGATCTGACGACGATCTCTGGCGTTAAATCTTTGCTGCTCCTTCTATCTGATATGAGTATCAGAAATCTTTTGATCCGGGCAGTTAACTGCGGCATATTATTAATGACAATGAAATCACACTGTGAGGTTCTGCTGTGACAGCGTTTACCTCACACATACACCATAGACTCTGCGCTTAATAGCTGATATATCCCGTGTAGCCCTGAGTATACATATCATCGGTTATGGGAGTGTATCTCTGTCCGCCAAGACTGCTGTACTGCTCATAAAAGCCTGAATTGGCCATATATATATCGCCTGTTACAGTGTCCTGCACACGTTCATGTCCGAGTGTTGCATCAGATCTCTTTTGGCTTAGAATATCCTCTGATTTATTGCGGTTTTCCCATGCCTCCATAATAGGACTTGAATCTCCCGATGAACCTGATGAATTGCTGATCGATGCGCCTGCCTGATACCTTGCAGTGCAGGCAGGAGTCCATTTTATGCTTGACATTATCCTTGTAAGCACTTCGCTCCAATTTGCCATTGTGCCTTTTGGCACGTCCATTGAAATGGGACTTACTATCGTGTACATACCGTACATTCCGAGGGAACTTTCAACACAGCCGGAGTAAATGCCCTCCATATCGCTCTTGCTTGATTTCCAGTCTGCGGTAACAACGCCTGCGTCAAGAACTGCGGAATTTGTCTGGGCAAATACCTTCTGTGATTCCGTCTGGTACCTGCCTGTTACCGTCCAATTACTTACGTCCTGTGCGTTTCCGGCTACAGCGTCACGGAAGAATGAATCTATTGTCGCTTCTTTCATGAGTGAGGAATAAATCGTTGCAAAATCCATATATGCAAGGGAAACATTCTGCTCGGGATTCTTTACCGATATAAGCGTTCCTGAGCCTGTCTGACCGCCCTGATACAAGTCCGTTACCTCAACCGTCCAGCCGGAGGGGATTTCCATTGTAACATATTGATGGCTGTACGGTGTCCATTGGATATTTTTCCATTCGCCTGCGGTAAGCTTGAGGTTTCTGTCTGCCTCTGTTACAGGTGCGTTTACTCCCGGTGTACCGGGAACGGTATTCGCTGATGCCGTACCGCCCTGTCCTCCTTCGGAGCAGGCAGTAAGCATTGCAGCGGACAGAATTACTGATGTAATAAGTGCGGTGAGTTTTTTGCTTTTCATAATAAACACCCCTTTATATACTATTTATGATTTTTGTATTACCAGCCTATTGTTCCGTTTGTGCCGTCAAGATACTGACTGTCCTCTATCGGTGAGTAGCGCTGACCGTCATTATTCTGATAATCCTCATAAAAGCTCGGATCGGTATAGTAAATATCGCCGGTTGAATTATCCTGCATTCTTTCTCTGCCGAACAGAGCATCTTGTCTCTTCTGATTATAAATATCCTCTGCCTGATTCCGTGCGTTGTATGAACTTGTCAGTCCGTCATAGTTGTATCCTCCGCCTGTATCGCCGTTCATAATGCCGGCGGCACCGGGTGTGATATAATTACCGTTAGCTACGTTGGCGGAATTTCCGCCGTTTTTGATCTTTTCGCTCAGAGCCTTTCGGTATTGAAGGTAATTCTCGTTGAAAACTATGGAAGCATCGATCTGCTTCAGTATTGCTGACCATTGGTCATACTGACCGCGGGGGGCATAAAATGTGCTTACATTTGAGATATAATAGGCTGTGGGACTAAGACCCGAGTTCATGACAATACACTGATATTCGCCCTCGCCGGGAAAATTGCTCTGCGTCCATTCTACACGCAGGCACTTGGAGTCGTAAATAAAGCTGCTCGGTGAGGCGTTCTTTATGGCGTTCGTGGTCTGCTGAAGATCGTCGGGTACCGAGGTGGACTTGACATTCCACTCCGTTATGTCCGAAGAGGAGTTGAACACGGTCCTGAAATAATTCTCAACGGTGGGTGTGGGCATAAGCTCGCTTTTTATAGTGAAGAAATCGAGATCGGACATACCAACGTGAAGGTCGGGGTTAAACACGGTTATCTTGGTGCCGCAGAAGGTGTTGCCGTCATAGCCGAAGTCGTAGGTGTTTACTGTCCAGCCCTTGGGAACCGACATTGAGAAATAACCGTTCGGATCGTCATATTTTACCCATTCTAAGGTGCCGTTCGGCGCCTGTACCGTGCTGACAACACTGCCGTTTGCTATGCTGCTGGTCTCCTTTGTGCCGGCAAAGCTGCCTGAACAGCCCGTAAGCAAGGTAAGAGATAATGCTGCCGAAAGTATAATTGCAGATATTCTTTTTTTCATCATGAACACTCCTTTGGAAAAACCGAAACATAGCTGTATCAGTTGGTTGATTTTTGCCTTTCACTTATATAATTCAGAATAAGCAAAGGTGGTTACAGAAAAATAAATAATTTTTCTGCGGACTTACTGCTTATTATATACATTATAGCACTAAAGCTGCATTGTGTCCATATTTTCGCTATTTTTTTCAATATAAGCGATGTAGATATCAGTCAAGATATCGAACAATAACGGTTGTTTTTTTCGGATAATCTGATATAATAGTGGTATAATATGCTAAAACGGAGGGAATAATATGATAGCAGTCGCAATAGACGGACCTGCAGGTGCAGGCAAAAGCACTATAGCAAAAAAGGCATCCGAAGAATTGGGCTATATCTATGTCGATACGGGGGCAATTTACAGGTCGGTAGCACTTGCCTGTATCGAAAAAGGCATAAGCATTGAGGATAAGGAAAGCGTTGAAAAGCTTCTCCCGACTCTCGATATCCGTATAATCTTCTTTAACGGCGAGCAGCATATACTGCTCAATGATAAGGACGTTTCCGAAAAAATAAGAGAGGAAAACGTCTCAATGGCAGCCTCTTCCGTTTCTGCAATACCTGAGGTAAGAAATTACCTTCTTGACCTTCAGAGAGATTTTGCAAAGCGTGATAATGTTATAATGGACGGCAGGGATATCGGAACAGTCGTTCTTCCGAATGCACAGGTCAAGATATTCCTTACAGCATCTCCTGAGGTCAGGGCAAGGAGAAGAGTTCTCCAGCTGGAGGAAAAGGGCATGGAGGCTGATTTTGACAAGATACTTTTCGATATCGTTCAGCGTGACTATAACGACTCCAACAGAAAGACCGCTCCTCTCAAGCCTGCCGAAAATGCTGTAGTCGTTGATACGACTGAGCTTGGTCTCGATGAGGTCATTGAAAAGATCGTAGGAATAATAAAGGAGCAGACAACATGAAAAGAAGAAGTCTCGTTTTTGTGATAGGCAGGTTTCTTGCAATTCCGCTGTATAAGTTCCTGTTTCATTATAAAGTAAAGGGAAAGAAAAATCTTCCGAAAAAGGGAGCATACATAGTTTGTTCTAACCATATCTCGAACTATGATCCGCTGCTTGTGTCAATGACACAGAAGCGCCAGATCTATTATATGGCTAAAGCAGAGCTGTTTGAGAAGAAATTCTTTGCGGCACTTATTTCCGAGCTGGGTGCATTCCCTGTGGAAAGAGGTGCCGGTGACGGCAAGGCCATACAAAAGGCGGAGGAGATAGTGTCCGACGGCAGGATCTTAGGTATCTTCATCGAGGGTACAAGATCTAAGACCGGCGAATTTCTCAGACCTAAATCGGGCGCATCTATGGTTGCTTTTCAGACAAAAACACCCGTTATACCCGTGTGCATAACGTCGAAGAATAAGCAGATAAAGCTTTTCCGGAAAGTAACAATCTCATGGGGCAAGCCTATTCCGTTTGAGGAGTTAGGGCTTGTGAACGGTACGCCTGCCGAATTCAGAAATGCAAGCAGGAAGATCATGGACGAGATAAAAAAATTAAGAGAGAATGATCTGCAATAATTTATATGTTTTTTCGCCTGATTGCGCTGATACTTGTAAGACCTTTTTTCAGAATAAAATATCTCGGACGGAATAATCTGCCAAAGGGCGGATTTATTCTTGCTTCGGTGCATTTAAGCTATTTCGATCCTGTCTGTCTCGGAATGGGGATAGGCAGGAAAATATTCTTTATGGCAAAATCCGAGCTTTTTACAGAACATGGCTTTCTTGCAGGCGGATTTCTCAGACTCTGCGGTGTTTTCCCCGTGAAGCGCACTTCAGCCGATAAAGGCTCCATAGACAAAGCCTCAGAGCTTTTGTCAAGGGGAAGGATAGTCGGTATATTTCCGCAGGGAGGTATAGTCAGGGGAGGGAAAAGCTTTTCTCCAAAGGCAGGTGCAGCATTGCTTGCAGCAAAATCAGGTGTTCCGCTTGTTCCCGTGCATATATCAGCTCCAAAAGGGATAAGACCGTTTGCGGGTATAACGGTAAGAATAGGAAAGCCGATCTATTCGGCAGATGAAACGCTCAGCGCTGCAAGAGAGTTGAATAAACGGCTGAAAAATACGATACAGGAATTGTCGGAGGAAAAATAATATGATAAAGGTAGCTCAGACGGCAGGCTTTTGCTTTGGTGTAAGCAGAGCTGTAAAAATAGTTGAGGAGCTTGCTGAGAAAGGCGGTAAGGTCTGTACACTCGGTGCGATAATCCATAATCCTCAGAAGGTACATGAGCTTGAGGAGAAGGGCGTCCGGATTGTTGAGTCTCCCGATGAGGTACAGAGCGGTGAAACGCTTGTCATACGCTCTCATGGTGTTCCTCAGTCCGTTACGGAACGTATAGAACAGCTCGGTATTTCATATAAGGACGCTACCTGTCCGTTTGTTCTGAAAATTCACCGTATTGTCTCGGAACATTCACGCAAGGGAGAAATTGTCCTTATCGCAGGCGATAAGGATCACCCAGAGGTACAGGGAATAATAGGGCATTGCTTTTCGGAATATCACACATTTCTGAATAGTGATGAGCTTGCAGATACTATTATGAAATTTCCTTATCTGAAAAATAAACCCGTTTGTGTGGTCGTGCAGACAACTTTTAATAAAAGTGCTTGGAAAAATTCTTTAAAAATATTGCAAAATCTATGTACAAATGCTATAATATTTGATACAATATGTAGTGCCACATCTGATAGACAG
>CACXGH010000194.1 GCA_902767175.1 uncultured Ruminococcus sp. | reverse complement strand
TTCAAAGAAGAAGTCCTTGCAGTTTTTAAAAGCGGCTTCGCCTATTTCTGTTACGCCGTTGGCTTTTATATACACCCAACTGTTATTTCCGTCAAAGGCATGAGAATTTATCTTTGTTACGCTGTCGGGAATCTTGACAGTCATCAGCCCGTCCATACCCTGAAAGGCGTATGCGCCTATGCTTGTTACGCCGTCTTCGATGATGATCTGTGTTACTTCCGTGTTTTTATAAAAAGGTGATTCAGAATTTGAGTAATCAGGCATATCTCCTTTACCAGATATTGTTAGTGTATTTTGTATGTCGATTTTCCATTTCAATGATCCCATTGTTCCTGATTGTAAAGTTTCAGGAATATATGGAGATAGATAATGTATAGTCGCACTGTTCAAACTACTGTTACTGTTATCAATGCTTATTCTTTCCCATTCTTCTTTTGTACCACCATAATAAACATCTTTCAACGAAGAACAACCACTAAATGCACAGTTATAGATACTACTTACACCCTTAGGAATGTAGATAGTCTTCAGACTTGAGCAGTCCTGAAAAGTCTGATTATCTATTTTCTTTATCTGATCTGGAATAACAATTTCTGTTAAAGAAGAGCATCCAAAAAACAACCCCCAACTCAATTCTGTAATATTTGTAGGTAAAATTATTTTGTCCAATCGGTAGCAACAGTTAAATACTCCCGAACCAATTTTCATATTAGGATTGTTTAATTTAACATTTGATAAATTGTTACATCCGGAAAAAGCTTTATCGTATATTTCCTCAATATTTCGTGGTATACTAATGCTTCTCAACCCAGTACATCCTGAAAAAGTCCATTCTCCAATATATTTAACAGAATTTGCAATTTCTATGCTATAAAGATTTGTACACCTTGAAAATGCATATGTTGAAATGTTTGTTACGCCATTTTCTATTTTTATCTTATACACACTTGTTCTGTTCCATGGAAGATAATCCCAATTAAAAGATTTCATATCACCTTTTCCTGAAACCACAAGAGTACCATTGTCATATAATTTGAATGTTACATTATCTCCTTCCTTTCCACAATTTCCACTTGAAATCACTACAGATTCTGCAGCATTTACCGCAAGGGAGAAAGCTTCGTTACCAATCAATTCCCTTATTTCAGCACCCCCTCCGCCCAACAACATACAAGTCACGAGCAACACAGCGATTATTTTTCCAAACCATATTTTTGTTTTACCTTTCATTTTCATGACCTCCTGTTTCTTTTTTTGATTTTTGTTTTCTGATTATGAAAGCGGCTGCAGCGGCAGTCACAAGCACAACGATACATATTATCACGATAACAAGTACGGGGGTTTCCGTTCCGGTATTATCATTCTTTTGATTATTTGATGCTGCGCTTTCGTATGAACTGTTCAATGATACTGTATCGGATCCATCTATGCTTTCGATAGTTGATGAATCTTCTATTCCTTCCGATTCGGTTGTTTCATCCGATGTTTCTTTATAATCAGACTCATCCGTTATCTCAGCAGATTTGCTTTCCGACGAATCAGAGGCCTGACTGCTGCTTTCTGTAGTGTTGCCGTTATCACTTTGTGAGTTTTCGACAGATGACTGTTTGCTGTTTTGTTCATTGGAAGTCATCCGAACTGAGGATTCTTCAACGTTTTCACTTACAAAAGATATGTCCGCCGGTATATCTTCTGTATCAACATTGTAAACAGCTTCAACGGTCGTATTATCAGAAAGAAGCTTACTGTCGAGATCATACAGCTTGAAGCTTTCAACTAATATATCATTCACTGATACTTCGCTTGAATCAATACTGAATGTCAGAACAGCAATATTGGTGTCGTCTTTTATCACATCCTCCGCATTCAGGAAATTAACCGTAACCAAACCTTTTTCTTTGTCGTTTATCGTGATCATCTGAGCTTTTGATGATCCCTTCAAAGCAGACATCAGCGTCAGTTTGTCCTGATTATAAGTCAGTTTTATCGTACCGGCAGCAGCCACATTTTCTGTAAAAGATATTGTTACAGACAGTGTATTATCCGATTCTGTTTTTTCCGAAATATAATATGTAGGAAGCTGCTCCGCAAGCACTGCGATGCAATTAATCATACAAATCAGCAGTATTACAACAAGGAAAGATGCGATTTTCTTTATAATCGTTTTCATATTTAACACCTGAATTCTGTTTTTATGCGGCAGGATGGTTTCCGTATCCGACAAGACCGACCTGACCGTCAGCATAACCAACCTGTCCGTCCATTGTAAGTCTGCACCACTGATGAGACCATTCGCCTTCGTTGACGTGCTCCCATGTATATCCCATACAAGTCAACACCAAGCCTAACGCTCGTGTTGACCCTGCACAGGTATAAACTCCTTTTACAAGAACCCCATAGGGA
>CACXGH010000193.1 GCA_902767175.1 uncultured Ruminococcus sp. | reverse complement strand
GGTGTCCGGTGGACACCTCTGCCGAAGGCAGAAGCACCGACCGAGCCGGCAGGCGAGACTCGGGGGACATCGACGCTTGTTATAAGACTGTATTCTGATATTCTTGCGGAGAAAATATAAGCAGTCACTTTGGAGTCACTTTAAGGTCATATAATAGGATCAGAAGAAAGCGAAAGAAAAGAAGTAATTAATATATTGACAGAAGGAGAGTGTCTATTATGGAAATACTGAAAACGGAGAACCTTGTCAAGACCTACGGTGAAGGAGATAATGCCTTTAATGCTGTGGACGGAATTACAATGAGCATTGAAAAAGGTGAATTTGTTGCGATCGTCGGTCAGAGCGGCAGCGGAAAAAGTACCCTTATGCACTTGCTCGGCGGAGTTGATAAGCCGACAAGCGGAAGAATTCTTATTGACGGAAATGAGATCAATACAATGAATGCAGATAAGCTCGCTATTTTCCGCAGGAGACAGATAGGTATTGTATATCAGTTCTATAACCTCATACCGATCCTTACTGCAGAGGAAAATGTTACTCTCCCTATAGAGCTTGACGGCAGAAAGGTTGAGCCTGAAAAGCTTGATGAAATTATGACACTGCTCGGTATTAATGACAGGAGAAAAAACCTTCCCAATCAGCTTTCTGGCGGTCAGCAGCAGAGAGTGTCGATCGCAAGAGCTATTATTAATAATCCTGCTATCCTTCTTGCAGACGAGCCTACAGGAAACCTCGATACAAAGGCTACCGACGATATTGTCAGCCTTCTTAAAATGACAAACAAGACATTGGGTCAGACAATTATCATGATAACACATAACCTTGAAATAGCTAAGGAAGCGGACAGAATAATCCGTATCAGTGACGGAAAGATAGCCGAGGAGGTGTGAGCCTTGAAGATAATAAGAAAGCTGATGATGAAAAATCTTCTGATGAATAAAAGCAGAAGCTTTTTCACAATACTCGGTATTGTCCTTTCAATAGCGCTTATTACAACTATTCTCGGAATTATCTCAAGCTCTGATGAATCCTCCAAGGCGTCACAGTTAGATCATTACGGTGATTACGAACTGACGCTGAACGGTACGTTTGATTCCGAGTACATAAAGGACCTGAAGGCAAACAGGGACATAAAGGACATATATTATTTTACATACATTGATATTATGAAAAATCCCGATAATGCCTACAAATATCAGCCGTTTGTAAATCTTATCGCAACGGACGAAAAAAGCTTCGAGGCAAGCGGTATTAAGATCAAGGAGGGACGTTTTCCTCAGAACAGCAGTGAAGTGATAATTACATCGACATTCCGAAGATATACGGATCATTCCGTAAACCTTGGCGATGAAATTGAGCTTGAAAGCGGAAAACGCTATTATACCGATAAATACTATATTGATTCAACCCCTGATAAAACCACGAAAATTCCCGAAAGTGAAAGGCTGGTAGACGGCGGTCCGTATAACGGAGACGAATACGAGTATTTCGTTACAAGCGAGAAAAAGAAGTTTAAAGTAGTAGGAATTATAAACTATGAAAACGGATTTTTAGACCGCAGTATGTCAATGGAGGCGTGTGTCTATACCTATGCACCCGAAACAATGCTTAACCAACTGTATGTTGCGCTGACCGATGAAGGTCTCAGGGACTTTGTAAATGCAGTAAGCCGTCTTACAGGTGTTGATGATGTATTAATAATGAGAATGCTTGACAACACCATGAATGATAAAGACTATAATGAAATGGGAGAACAGCTGCGTAATTCGGGGCTTCCGATAAATAGCTTTGAATTTAACAATACTGTTCTTGAGATAAAGGGTCTAAAGGCAGATAGCGATGCAACCGGAACATTGATAACACTTGCTGCCATAGGATTAATTATCCTTCTTGTAAGCGCATCGTGTGTATTTATTATCCGGAACAGCTTTGCGATCTCTCTTAACGATAAGATAAAGCTGTATGGTATGCTCTCGTCAATAGGCGCTACACCGAAACAGATGAGAATGAGTGTATTTCTTGAAGCGTTCCTTCTCGGCGTTATAGGCATTCCCTTAGGACTGCTTCTCGGATGTGGGCTTACGGCAGCTCTTATCGGAATCAGTAATTCGCTTCTTGGCGATATACTTGGCGATTATACGCTTGAATTTGTTATGCCGTTCTATGTCATTCTCATTGCGGCAGGTGTCGGGATTCTTACAGTATTTTTCTCGGCATATGACTCGTCTGTCAAAGCGTCAAAGATTTCACCTATGGAAGCTATACGCAGCTCCAACGCTTTGAAGATAAGCAAAAAGGACATGAAAAAGGGCTTCAAGACCCCTGCGTTTATCAGTAAATTGTTCGGTATCGGCGGCAGTATTGCATGGAAAAATATGAGACGAAGCCGCAGACAGTACCGTGCAACGATAGTTTCCATTATTATCAGCGTTGCTCTCTACCTCACGGTTTCAACATATGTTGAAATTAACGTTGCGTACATTGAGGAAACAATTCCGTCCGGCAACGGTTATAACATCGGTATCTGGCTCAGCACGATAAATGAGGAGCGTGGAGTAACCGATGTGGAGGAAATGTATTCAAAGGCAATGCGCATCGTATCAGACTCCGATGTTGAGAACTACCGTTTCGGTTTTGTTCTTGAAAGAAATTACTATTTTATGGTAAATAAAAAGGATATTGCAGATGAACTGATAAGCGATATTGATATTATGAATAATATTACGCTTGATGAAGCACTTGACCCTCAGGCTGATTTTGACAACTCCGCAGAGAATATGAGTGTGGTATTGCATGATAATACCACATCGGACGAAAAGCAGGAGTTTGTTCCGGGCGAATATGTATCGCTGCCTTATCGTTTTGTAGCAATGGATGATGATTCATACGCAAAGCTTTGCAGAGATAACGGCATTGACCCTGAAAAGGAAAGATATAAGGCTTTCATTCAGAACGACTATGCTCATGCCGATTATAACTATAAATATAAATATCTCAAGGCTTTGAAAGATCCTGTAGGGAAGAAACTCAACGGTATCTACAGCACCTTCTACCCGAATTGGGACGAAGTAAAATACAATAGTTTGTCAGATGAGGAGAAAGACCTCTATGCGCCTGAAGGCGTACTGCATATAGAGAAGATAACAGCGGATATCGCAGGAACTATAGACGGCAAGTTCAATATCGATGATTATAACAGGACTTGCTCCTACATTCTTGTATCAACGGATTGGTTTAAGAAGAATGTTGATCTGACAGGCGGAGGAGACAGCAGAAGTTATACCGTTAATATCAATCTGAACGCAAAGAATCCCGATATGTTCGAGGATAACATGATGGAGCAGCAGTACAGCGGAGACCGCACAGATTTTTATCTGCACAATTATTCTAGACAGATAAGAGAAGCAAGGTCAATGATGTTCCTGACAGAGCTGTTCGTATACGGTTTTATCATAATAATTGCTCTCATAGGTGTTACGAACATATTCAATACGATAACGACAAACATGAGACTTCGCAGAAAGGAATTTGCGATGTTCAGGTCTATCGGAATGACAAAGAGAGAATTCAACCGTATGATACAGTTTGAAAGCCTTATTTATACTGTTATTTCTCTGATGATAGCAGTGCCGATAGGACTTTTGGGAGGAGGAGCAATATTTATGCTCTTCAGGACTATGTCAAATGATATGCAGTATGTATTCCCGTGGACTGCCCTTATAATAAGTATATTTGTTGTTCTTCTGCTCTTGTGGGCAATAATGAAGTATTCTGTACGCAAGGTAAGCAAGATGAACATAATCGAAACAATAAGAAACGATAATACCTGATAACAAGCGTCGATGTCCCCCGCCTCTAAAGGCGGCGGGTGCCATACGTCCGTCGGTGGCGGGTTAAAATCCCCCACCGACGCC
>CACXGH010000192.1 GCA_902767175.1 uncultured Ruminococcus sp. | reverse complement strand
GGGTGTCCGGTGGACACCTCTGCCGAAGGCAGAAGCACCGACCGAGCCGGCAGGCGAGACTCGGGGGACATCGACGCTTGTTATAGGAAGTGCACTTGCGGTACATTCCGCCGAATAATCGCCTGCACTGAATGTCTGGTCAGAAAGAAAGAGCGAGTGTAACAAGTGCCGCCGAAAATCGGGGTGCAGACTCTGTGTACAAATGCTTGATTATTAATGTTGTTTGAGGTACAATAGATAATCGGAATAAAAAATTTGATGAAAGTATGGTGAACAAGCCTTGCCGATAACTAATAAAGATCTGATAGAAAAAAGAAGGACATTTGCGATCATTTCGCATCCTGATGCCGGTAAGACAACATTGACAGAAAAGCTGCTTCTTTATACCGGAACAATACAGCTTGCAGGCTCGGTAAAAGGAAAGAAAACCGATAAACACGCCGTTTCCGACTGGATGGAAATAGAAAAGCAGAGAGGTATTTCCGTTACCTCCTCCGTAATGCAGTTCAATTATAACGGTTACTGTGTCAATATCATCGACACTCCCGGACATCAGGACTTCTCCGAGGATACTTACAGAACACTTATGGCTGCCGATTCTGCAGTAATGGTTATAGACGCTTCCAAGGGTGTTGAAGCACAGACAAGAAAGCTTTTTAAGGTCTGTCTGCTTCGTGATATACCGATTTTTACATTTATTAATAAAATGGACAGAGAGGCAAAAAGCCCCTATGACCTTCTTGAAGATATAGAGGAGGTTCTCGGCATACACACCTGCCCTATGAATTGGCCTATCGGCTGCGGCAAAGAATTCAAGGGGGTATATGAATTTGCCACTAACGAGATACTTGCATTTACCGCAAACAACGGACAGCGTGAGGTTGAGACTGACAAGCTGCGTCTTGACGATCCCGATCTTGACGATAAAATAGGCGATGATCTTGCACAGATACTCAGAGACGATGTTGAGCTTCTTGAGGGTGCAGGCGACCAGCTCGACCTGAACGAAGTACGTCACGGCAGACTTACACCTGTATTTTTCGGATCAGCGCTGACCAACTTTGGTGTTGAGCCTTTTCTTGCAGATTTCCTTAAAATGACCACTCCGCCCTTGCCGAGAAAAACGATTGACGGTGAAGTAGATCCCTTTGAGGACAAGTTCTCTGCTTTTGTATTTAAAATACAGGCAAACATGAATAAAGCTCATCGTGACAGGATAGCCTTTATGCGTATCTGCTCGGGCAAATATGAAAAGCAGATGGAGGTTTACCATGTTCAGGGAGACAAGAAAATGCGTCTTTCTCAGCCTCAGCAATTGATGGCTCAGGACAGAGAAGTAATTGAAGAAGCCTATGCAGGCGACATTATCGGTGTATTTGATCCGGGTATTTTCTCAATAGGCGACACTGTATGCGCACCTTCAAAGAAAGTACAGTTTGAAGGAATACCCACATTTGCTCCGGAGCATTTTGCACAGGTACGCCTTAAAGACACGATGAAAAGAAAGCAGTTTGTAAAAGGCATCACACAGATAGCTCAGGAGGGTGCGATTCAGATATTCCAGAACCTCGGAGGAGGAATGGAAGAGGTAATAGTGGGTGTTGTAGGTGTACTTCAATTTGAGGTACTTGAATACAGGCTCAAGAACGAATACAATGTCGATATCATTCTTGAAAATATGCCGTATGAGCTTATCCGCTGGATAGACAATGAAGGACTTGACCCGAAGACGCTCAATCTCACATCTGACACAAAGAGAATTCAGGATCTTAAAGGAAAGCATCTTCTTCTGTTTTCAAGCGAATGGAACATCACATGGGCACTTGAACACAACAAAGACCTCATTCTCACCGATTTCAGCAAGAATTAGTGCGGCGGCGGCGGCGTGTCGCCGCTCCCGATTCGCGGCGGCGGCGTGTCGCCGCTCCCGATTCGCGGCGGCGGCGTGTCGCCGCTCCCGATTCGCGGCGGCGGTGCGTGACCGCACAGGACGATTCGCGGCGGCGCTCGTTACACTCGCTCTGACATAATAACCAAACACTCATCGTCCGCGGTTATCCTCCCCACACGGCACTGACGTGCCGCTTTGGGGAGGTTGTATTTTATGTTCTGCTAAAATAATCTTTTCATTATTTTCTTTTTGCATAGTAACCTCAGTTTTTCATGTTCTCATTTTCTTATTACATAACTGCCGATGACGTTTTGCTTCATTTTTCTTTATCGGATCTATATTAAACTGTTTATTACAGTTTGTATACTACTTATTTTTATTACATTTTGTACAACCACTTAATTATACTATTTGTTCTATTCTGATATTATATACTATTAGTATATTCAACTCAATTATTACAAATTGTAAATTATTATACATATTGTATAATATACATTTTGTAATGACGTAATATTAATATCAGGCAGAAGAGGCACCAAAGCTTTTCGTCAGGTCTGTTTGATATATGAATAAAAGCACGGTAAACTCAAAAGAGAATACCGTGCTTCATTTTTAACTTTTACTTACGAAGAAACGCACTCTGCATCTTGTCCGTATCAGCTGCAAGCTGCTGATATTTATTTCAGAACGAATACGCTGTGGGCAGGCATTGTAAGCTCCTGACCCTCAAGCTTAATTGTATCGTCATAAACATAACTTCCGGGATCGTCCTTTGTGTTGTGGGCAAGGAGATAACCTCTTACTTCACTTACCTTGAAGGTGTCCGAAGGAATGTTGACCTTAGCCTGCTCATCACCAAGGTTATAAAGCACAAATACCTTGGAATCATTGTATGTTGAAATAAATCCTGCTGTCGCCTCATTTTCAAATGTTACAGCCTTCATCTCACCTCTTGCAATTTCGGGATTCTGATTTCTTAGCGCTATTACCCTCTTGTAGAAGTTGAGCAGGGAATCCTTATCCTTCTGTGCAGTCTCTACTGAGATAGTCGGGTCTTCTTCAAGCTTTGTACCGTCAGGTATCTTCTTGATATAGCCTTCGTCATTGTCGAGCGACCAGACCATACCTCTTCTGCGGTCAGGATCTCTCTCATAGCCTTCCATTTCGATCTCTTCACCGTAGTAAATATACGGATTGCCCGGTGCAAGCATATACATAGCTGCTGCAAGACGCATCTTTGTATTATTCATTATAAATTCTGCCGATCTGTTTGTATCATGGTTAGAAAGGAACTTCGCATCAATTGCATCCGGGTTATTCTTCTTTATCTGTTCCTGCCAATTCTCAAGATACTCAACATAGGACTTTGCACTCTTTCCGTTTACATACAGATTGACCTTGCCTGTTGCACCCTGCATTGAGAAATTGAAGAAGCTGTCAATACCTGACTTATAATAGTCAACTATTGTAGAGGGACTGTCTGCCCAGCATTCTCCCACCATATATACATCGGACTTTACTGTCTTTGCATAATCATACAGCCATTTCAGATCCTCTATAGAGCCTTCATGGTCATGATTTCCCTTTACACCGTTAACACTCTCAAACCACATAACGGCATCAAGACGGAAACCGTCTACCCCCATATCGAGCCAATACTTAACAATTTTCTGAAGTTCCTCTCTCAGCTCGGGATTTTTCAGATTAAGATCTGGCATTCCTGCAACGAAATCGCCCTCATAATACCAATCGCCAACGCCGGAATGGTGCCAGCCGTCTATATTTTTGCCTTCCTCAAAATGATAATACTGTGCGTAACCGTCAGTTTTGCCTTCTTTAAGCTCTTCAAGTGCCTTCTGGAACCACTCATGCTTATTTGACGAATGATTTACAACAAGGTCAATAATAATATTGATATTACGCTTATGAGCTTCATCAAGAAGCGTCTTGAAATCATCATTTGTACCGAAAAGCTTATCAACCGTATAGTAGTCCTCTACATCATATTTATGATAAGAAGGCGACTGCATTATCGGAGTCAGCCATATACCGTCAATTCCCAGGTCGTCCGTTGTTTTGGGATCGCCGTCATTAAGATAATCAAGCTTTGCTGTAATGCCGTTTATATCGCCCTTACCGTTGCCGTCAGAGTCATAGAACGAATACGGGAAAATCTCGTAGAAGGTTCTGTACTTATCATTGGAATAGGTATAGTCAACGGTAGTATAACCGCCGTCAGCAGGAATATTTGAAGAGCCTGTACCGGAACCTGAGTCGGAAGAAGCGCTGCTTGAACCGCCTGAGCTGCCCGAATTACCGCAGCCGCAGAGCAAAGAAGAAGCAAGGATACAGCCTGCAAGAAGCGCCGCACTGATCTTGAATTTAGACATAATTTGTTCTCCTTTTGTGTAAGAATAAAGCAGGGAGCAAATGCGCCCTGCTTTGATAGTTGAAATTAACCCTTTACAGCACCGCCTGTTACGCCGGCAACATAGAATCTCTGCATTACAACGAAAAGAATTGTAATCGGTATAGCTATAAGTACGGCACCTGCACAGAAGGTTGTAAAGTATCTGTTAATGTGCTCGTTATCGAGCAGCTTGTAAAGACCGACAGCAACGGTATAGTTATCGGTACTATCCTTCATGAAGTAGCTTACGAAAATGTAGTCTGCCCACGGTCCGAGGAATGTTGTCAGAGCCGTGTAAACTATAATCGGTTTTGAAAGCGGAAGGATAATTACCCAGAATATTCTGTTACTTGTTGCGCCGTCTATTCGTGCAGCCTCATCAAGGGATCGCGGTATCGTATCGAAGAATCCTTTTGCGACCTGATAGCCCAGACCTGCGCCCGCAGAATAAACTATAACGAGTGCAAGGAGCTGACCCTCAAGGTGGAAAATCTCCATGATGCTGTATGTAGCTGCCATGGACATAAATCCGGGGAACATACCGAGGATAAGTCCGATGTTAAGAAGCTTTTTACGGCTCTTAAAGCGAAGTCTTGAAAGAGTATAGCTGACCATAAGTATGAAGAGGGTAGAAATTACGCAGGAAAGTACAGCTACGATAAATGTATTGAGTATCCATTTGCCGTAAGGTACGTTATCATCTGTGAACAATGTCTTATAATGATCAAGCGTAAAGCCCTCAGGCAGCATACGGGATGAAATACGGTCTACTGTATTGAAGGACTGCAGAATGAGCCATACGATAGGGAAGATCCATATAAGAACCATTACTGTAAGGATAACATATACAATGATGTTTGTAAGTCTTCTCTTCGCAGCATAGCCCGTTTGCATTTCTGAATTTTTTGCAGCTTTCGTATTGTTCATGAGAATTCCTCCTCATTCTTTGATGCTTTAGACATATTGAATGTGATAAGAGAACCGACTGCGCAGATGATAAATACAAGAATACCGATAACTGCGGCAAGCTTGAAGTTACTCTTGTCAACCGTCAATTTATAAAGCCATGTTACAAGCAGGTCGGTCTTGCCGGCTCCGTTTGAATACTTGGTCGGATCTTCCGGTCCTCCGCCTGTCAGGAAGAAGATAACGTTGAAGTTATTGATATTTCCTACGAAGGTGGTGATAAGGTAAGGTGTGGTAACAAAGAAGATATAGGGGAAGGTGATCTTGGTGAACTGCTGGAAAGCATTTGCACCGTCGATACGCGCACTCTCGTAAAGATCCTCGGGGATATTCATGAGAAGACCTGAGGTAATGAGCATCGTATACGGGATACCTATCCACATATTTACAATAATTACCGTTACATTTGCCCATTCGGTAAGGAACGGGAAGCTTGTACCCAATGCACTGTTGATAGCGCCGCTCTTGTCATCAAGGAGAAGTCTCATAACAAGGAGTGTTACGAACTGAGGAACTGCTGCGGTAAGAACGAACATTGTTCTCCAGAAAGCCTTGAACTTGATGCCCTTCTTGTTGATCATAAGAGC
This sequence comes from uncultured Ruminococcus sp., assembly GCA_902767175.1. Lineage (GTDB taxonomy): Bacteria > Bacillota > Clostridia > Oscillospirales > Acutalibacteraceae > UBA1213. Next base: position 6,804 of record CACXGH010000192.1, on the reverse strand, counting down.
AACTATGATACCAACAATATAGTTGGAGAATGTTGCAAAGAATGCCCAGATAAGTGTCCATACAAGGATAAGACCGAATGTCGAGGACTTCTTTGCGTCAGCATAGAATACATCGGCGAAGTTCTTGAAGCCTACCCACTGATAAAGCTTGATAGGTGACTGGTGGTCTTCATCGTAGTTTGTAAATGCCATGCATATCGTAAAGATAATCGGCAGAACGTTGAACACGATAAGGAGAAGAACGGGGAGAGTAAGAAGTGTGATATGGAATCTGTCGTCAAGGAATGTCTTCAGCTCTTCAACAAAATTCATGGGCTTCTTGCCCTCTGCACGAATCTGCTGTGTTGCATAAGCAGACTTTGTGTTTGCGATATAGAGTGCAATAAATGCAACTGTTACGATAACTGTAAGAATGAAGAAGAGGAGGATCTTGTTAGAGTCATCTGCTGTTGCAGCGTTTGTAACAGATTCTCCGTGTATAGTTTTCTGAACTATTGCTACTTCTTTACCTACTGCGCCTGTACCGAACTTATAGAAACCGGTATATGTATCAGGCTTGGAGTCCAGCAGTACGAGCTGGCTGGTATAAATTCTTGAAATATAATGAGCGCCGAAGGTGATCATAAATATTATGTATCCTACCTCTGCTGCGAGGAAGATAAGACCCTTAATGATCTGACCGTGAAGCATATTGCCCGCACCCATTATGATGTATGACAGCTTAGTGCCTGCATCGCCCTTTGCAAAGCGTGAACCGTAGTTCTTAAAAAAGTTTCCGATGCCTACAAAAAACTTCTTTATAAAAAGACCTATTGCCTTGAAAAAGTTTGCGATCGCTTTAGGAATTCCAATAAAGAAGGATTTTAATTTGTAGATAAAGCGCTGTCCTTTGGTCATCTGGACATAGTCAAGATAATCCATTCATATACAACTCCTTTTTGTCTACTTTGTTGACCAATAAGAAATATAAACGGCCGGAGCATATCCGACCGTTTATACTCAATTAGCCGGTTCAGGGTAACAGCCCATATCCTGAGCTGCCCTTGTGATTATCCTTTTATCGGGATTTAAGGAAATGCTGAGCCGTAAGGCGTGAATTATTCAGCGGTTCCTTAAGCCTTCATGTTAGCTTCAACACCCTGAAGCTGCTCCATAAGCTCGGCATCAGTTCTTGAACCCTTCTGGTCTACTGCCTTGCCGCCTACATCGCCGATACCGGAACCCCAATATACAGTACCAACGGACTCGCCCTGTGCGTGTGCAAAGGGCTTCTGATCCTCAAGAGCCTTGAATGCAGGATCTGTCTTTATAGTAGCGTCTTCTGCAAGCTTCTTGTTAGTGGGAAGGAGACCTCTTACGTTGTATCTTTCGAGCTGTGAATCCTCATTTGCAAGGAAGTATGCAAGTGTCTGTGCGCTGAAGGGATACTCTGAATATACGCTTACACCAAGGAGCTTATAGCCGCCGAATGACTCAAGCTGCTTGTACTCGCCGTCCATAAGAACCTTCGGGAGCTTAGCTGCGCCTACGTTATCCTTGCCGATAGAAGTCTTGATAGCAGGACCGCACCATGTACCGATAACAGCTGCAGCGAGGAAGCCCTCGTCAAAGCCCTGAGCAACGTATGCATTGTCGCCGATAGCGCCGGGAGCACCCTTGAAGCCTTTATCCTGATTCTCTGCGATATGGCACATAGCCTTAGCAGCGCTCAAACCCTTTTCGTTAGCGATCTTGGCTGTCTGCTTGCCGTTTTCATACTTGATCTCACAGCCTGCTGTGAAGAAAAAGCCTGTGCTGTACCAAGGGCCGCCGAGATTGAGATATACGTTCTTTCCGGCAGCATTTGCTACCTTTATCATCTCGTCCATGTTGTCAAGAACAGATTCATCTGTGAATACTCTCTTATCATAGTAGAGGAAGTAACCGTTATCAGATGTCTTGGGGAATGCCATAAGGTCTGTGCCTATTGTACTTACTCCAAGGCTGTCATCTGTGTTTTCCTGTCTTACATTGCCTTCATAGTAAGGTGCAACGGAAGCGATAGCGCCTGCCTTAGCAAGTGATGAGAGCTGGTCGTCTGCGAATGAGAATACATCGGCAGCCTTCTTCGGGTTCTCAAGCACTGCACTGCCTGCCTTGTCCTCACCTTTCTCAGATGTACCGATCTTTATCTCGTATCTGCTGTCTGCGAAAAGCTTCTTGAATTCCTCAAGTCTGCTCTCTTCAAAAGACTTGTCATCGCCTGATGTCCATACCTTAAGAACTATTCTGCCGTCCTTAGCCTCTGCAGCCATTGTGTCCTTGATGTATTTAACTGTTTCATCAGACTTGAAATCAATAACCTCAAGCTCAAAGGAGCTCTGAGCTACCGATATGCTGGGGCCGCTGGATTCAGAACCGCCGCAGCCTGCGAGTGCAGTTGCTGCTGTCATTGCTGTAAGGAGAAGAGCAACCGCTTTTTTGGATTTACTTGCCATAATTATGACCCTCTTTCTTTAAAATATTGTTTTTTGCACGCTCTGCCGTGCCTAAGGCGTAAACGCTGTTTCCTTTTTTTGGCAACACAAGAATAGCGTTACTCCGCCGCTGTATTAATAATAGCACAGCATTTAATGGATTTCAACGCTATTTTGTCAATTTTATCAGTATTCATAAATACAGGCGATGTCTTTTGTTTATTTTTACATTGATTATTTTCAATTTTGTTAGTTCTGTATATTTTGTTTTTGTTTTATTATGCAATTCATCCTCTTGACCATTGTGCAAAATCACCATTGAATTTTTAGTCTTTTTAAAATTTTTCTTCGCAGGTATTATAATTTTCTCATTTTAGTTCCTCAGATGAATTATATTTTGATTTTTCTTAAAATTTGCTGTCAAAATACACAAAGTATATTATTTTTTAAATTTCGGGCTATTGAATAAGATTTCACAGACATTTTTGTGCAATAAATTGAAAAATTATTGAAATAACCTTGAATAAAAGCCCTTATATTTCCTGTTGAATATGAACCGTTTTCAGATATTTCCAATACAGAATTTTACTATCTGTATATTTTTGATTTAAACAAGGAGCTAAGCTCCAACAAGCTCGCTTGATCGGAGCGAGCGATGCAGTCAACAGACGTTGGGGAGCTTTAGCTCCTGCGGACGCTTGTTATATAACAAGTCTGAGTCCTGCCATTATCACGATCACTATGCCTGCACATATTCCGAACGATGAAGGGCTTATTTTCGTATTATTTTTCAGCATGACGGCACACTTCTCACCCAGATACAGAAAAAGCACCTGAAACACTCCGCACAGTATCGGCATCAGATAAGCAAGACTGTCGCTCATTCCTGAGCTGAGTCCTGCCGCAAAAGCATCGGCTGACAATGCAAATCCTATCACTGCCGCCTCTCTGCGCTCGATAGTCCTTGAACAATCCGCATCGCAAAGCGATGGGTCAGCCAATACCTCCATAGGCTCTGTAAGGACACATTTCTCCCTTTTCTTTGTATTGTCACGCCCGGTTCTGTTCCTGCTTTTCAGTGCTCCCACACACATATATACACCTAAGAAACCCAGCAGAGCAGCTCCTATGCATCTGGCGCCCTGCTCAGATATGATATGTCTCAGCAGACCGCCCGCAAAGACCGAGGAGCTTGTTATTATTATCGAAATAAGAAGTATTATTATTTTTGCGGAAACGGGCATTTTTATCCCGTTGAAGCCGCATGACGCACTCACATTGAAAGCATCTGCACTCAGTGCCGCACAAAGCAGCACTACACCTGCAAATTCCATTATCTTCCCCTCCGTATAACATACTGTTATATTTTATGCCGCTGCATCGGAACAGGGGAATAATAAATTTTCGTCCATACGGGGAAATAATCATAAAAGCAGGTATGCGGCAATATAAATTGAAGGAAAGAACTATAAGATATAACAAATTATCTGTCTGGAGTGTGAATAAATGGAATGGCACAGTATGAGCTGCCGTCAATGTGCAGAAAAGCTCAGAACCGACCTGAAAAACGGTCTTTCTTCTGCCGAAGCAAGGCGCAGACTTGAGGCAAACGGAAAAAACCGCCTTGAACAGCGCAAAAGCCGGGGAATAACTCTCAGATTTTTGTCTCAGCTCACAGACCCTATGGTACTGATACTTTTAGCCGCTGCAGGAGTTTCATTTGTAACGGCTCTTATAAGCGGCGGAGACCAGACCGAACCGATAATGATACTTCTCATAGTAATACTCAATGCCGTTGTCGGTACAGTACAGGAATGCCGTGCCGAAAGTGCGGTTGCCGCACTGAAAAAACTTTCCTCACCTCATTCAAAGGTAATAAGAGACGGCAGGAAGATATCAGTACCGTCCGAGGAGCTTGTTCAGGGTGATATAATCACCATAAGCAGCGGAGACCTTATATGCGCCGATGCACGTCTTACAGACAGCGTTTCACTCAGTACCGAGGAAGCATCTCTTACCGGCGAATCTGTCCCCTCAGAGAAAGACCATGATATCATACTCAGTGACACTGCCCCTCTTGGCGACAGAGTGAACATGATTTATTCATCTACCTTAGTATCGGGGGGACACGGTACAGCCATTGTTACAGAAACAGGCATGAACACCCGTGTAGGAAAGATAGCGGAGCTGATAAGCAGCGAGGAAGCTCCAAAAACTCCGCTGCAGAAAAGCCTTGCAAAAACAGGAAAGCTCCTCGGAATTGCGGCACTGTGTATTTGCGCCGTTATATTCATTCTCGGACTTGTGCAGAATATCCCTCCGCTTGAAATGTTCATGATATCCATAAGCTTAGCCGTTGCAGCCATTCCCGAAGGACTGCCTGCCGTTGTAACAATAGTGCTTGCACTCGGAGTAAGAAAAATGGCTCAGCACAGGGCTATAGTACGTCATCTTCCTGCCGTTGAGACTCTTGGCAGCACTACCGTGATATGCTCCGATAAAACGGGCACGCTTACACAGAACAAAATGACGGTTGCTGCTGTTACAGACACAGAAAGAACCATATCCGTACATTCTCCGGCAGGAGTAAATCTATTGTCCCTTGCGGCTCTGTGCTGCAACGGAGCCGTAACAAAAAATTCCTCAGGCTTTTCGGCTGACGGCTCGCCGACTGAAAAGGGTATACTTCTTACCGCAGCCTCTGCAGGACAGATCAAATCCGAGCTTGACAAAAGCTTCAAAAGAATAAAGGAGCTTCCGTTCGATTCAAGAAAGAAACGAATGCTCACCGTTCATTCTCTCCCCACAGGCGGGTACCGCATAATAGCAAAGGGCGCTCCCGATGTTCTTCTGTCCCTTTGCACCCATATACAGACCTCAGGCGGAAGAAAGCCGCTCGGCTCACAGGCTCAGAAAAAAATAATCTCCCTGAACGAAACCCTCGCAAATAAAGCAATGCGTGTCATTGCCGTGGCATATAAGGACTGCAGCTCTGTGCCTGCCGGCGATACAGAGCTTGAAAGCGGCCTTGCCTTCTGCGGACTTATCGGTATGACAGACCCTCCGAGACCTCAGGTAAAGAGTGCCGTTTCACTCTGTAAAAAGGCAGGCATACGCCCCGTAATGATCACGGGCGATCATGCCGTAACCGCTGCCGCAATAGCAAAAGAGCTTGGAATTACAAACAGCTCTTCAAGAGCCATAACAGGTACGGAGCTTGACAAGCTCAGCGATGAGCAGCTTGAGCAGAGTATTTATTCATACGATGTATTCGCAAGAGTATCACCCGAGCATAAGGTGCGAATTGTCAAGGCATTTCAGAAAAAGGGAAATATCGTTGCAATGACGGGTGACGGTGTCAACGATGCTCCTGCGCTGCGCTGTGCCGATATCGGCTGCGCTATGGGCATAAGCGGAACAGATGCCGCAAAAGGCGCTGCGGATATGGTGCTGACAGACGATAATTTCTCTACTATTGTTGAAGCCGTAGAACAGGGCAGGGGAATATTCTCCAATATAAAAAAGACCGTACATTTTCTTCTGTCCTGCAATATCGGTGAAATTCTCACCGTACTGTGTGCTTTTCTGCTGAGACTTCCCTCTCCTTTGCTTGCAATGCAGCTTTTATGGGTTAATCTTGTTACTGACTCAATGCCTGCCCTTGCTCTCGGAGTTGAGCCGCCCGATAAGAACATAATGGAACAGCCGCCCTCACACCGCAGCAAAAGCATATTCACAAGACAAATGGTACGCAATATCATTGTTGAGGGCTGCAGCATAGGCGCTCTTGCCTTTCTTGCCTTCACTATCGGCCGTGTATTCTTCGACAGTACAGCAGAGCCTGTCATAGGGCGCACAATGACATTTGCCGTGCTCAGTCTCAGTCAGCTTGTACACTCATTTAACCTGAAAAGCGAGAATTCACTTTTCCGCACAGGTATAGCAGACAATATGAAGCTCATCGGTGCATTCGTAACAGGCTGTATAATGCAGGTTTCCGTAATATCAGTGCCGTTTTTCGCCTCTGCCTTTGGTGCAGCTCCTCTGACGCCTGTACAGTGGCTTATTACCGTTCTGCTTTCTGCTGCTCCTCTTGTTCTGTGCGAAGCCGAAAAGCTTCTCGCCAGAAAGAATAACTATGCCGTATAAACAGAACACTATTGTCCCGGATATGCACAAACCGGACAACCCTTTCGGGCTGTCCGGTCATTTTCAGGGCTTGATATGCCCTCTTTTTCAAGTCTCATGTATGCCCTCAGCACTGTCTGAGGTATTGCCTGCCGTATTATCCTTTGTTTTCTGAAGCTTTTCTAAATAATAAACAATTCCTGATACAACAAGCGCCGAT